>CAYGBH010000055.1:0-14737 GCA_964348055.1 uncultured Pirellulales bacterium | reverse complement strand
CAATCCTGCCGTTATGGCAAATCCCTGCAATATTGTAGCCGCTTCGGTTTCGCCTTGATTTAGGTTGTGCTTTATTGATAACCGCTTCTTTGCCCGAGAGGACGGATAGACACTCTCTCGCAATCCGGGCGACCCTATTGTCCTTTGCCTGTTCCGGGTCAAAATCATTGTTAAATTCAACTACACTGCCGTCAGACAGAATCCCTTCGATACTCTCGACGTAGTTAGCGATATAACCATATTCAAGCGAATGGGCACCGGTTGAATTATTGGCAACGCACCCACCTACTACCGCCCGATTGGAGCTTGAGGGGTCAGGCCCGATTTTCCTGCCGTACTTAGCAAGTCGCCTATTCAAATCGTCCAGGACAACCCCCGGCTCACAAACTACTGTCTTGCCTCCGTCTCTGACATCAATAATCTTGTTCATATACCATGTCATATCAAAGACTATACCGCTGCACAGCGACTCACCCGCCAGCCCGGTACCTGCTCCGCGAGCAACAATTGGTATACCTTTGGCGCCGGCATATTTGACAACGGCAGCCACATCGCCGCTGTCACGTGGCGCAACAATACATTTGGGGATTATCCTGTAACTGCCCGCATCGGTGCTGTAAGCGGCCCTGTGCAATATATCAGCAAAAACATCTCCTCGGATAACTTTAGCCAAATCAGATGCAATTTGAGCCGGTCCCTCGTTCATTGCCTCTTCTATGTTCTTACGCACTTTCGCCCTTTTACTCTTACGCACTTGTGCTCTTCCCTGCTATTGCTCAAAATCACGAGGCAGGAACTGCGCTTGGGAAATGGTTCCGCTCATCCGAAGGACTGCAAGGTCGTCTTCACTAACCTGTCCATTGATGAACTGTTGAACAACAGGATGGGGGTGGTTACGAATATGTTCGGCATCGCCGTCGGCAATAATCTTGCCGTTATGCAGCATAATAATACGGTCGGCTATCTTGTATGCGCTGGTCATATCGTGTGTAACAACAATCGTTGTCACGCCAAGTTCTCTTTGCAGCTTCGAAATCAGCTCGTTGATAATATCCGAACGAACAGGGTCCAAGCCGGTGGTCGGCTCATCATATAAAATCACTTCCGGATTCAACGCAATCGCCCGTGCCAACGCCACTCTTTTTCGCTGACCGCCGGAAAGCTGTGTCGGATAATAATTCTGAAAACCGTCAAGACCGACCATGGCCAGTTTGGCCTTTACAAGCTCTCCGATCTGGCTCCAATTAGTTATCTTACAATGTTGTCTTATCGGAAATACTATATTTTCAAAAACGCTGAGACTGTCAAACAACGCCCCTCCCTGGAAAAGAAAACCGTAATGGGTGCGTAGCCTATTTAATTCATTTTCCCCCAGATTATCGATTCGCCGGTTCTTAAAATAAACCTCACCGGAATTCGGCCTCAACAGAACTAACAAATGTTTAATTAAGACGGTCTTGCCACAACCGCTCGGCCCGATTACAACTGTCGTCTTGCTCTTCTCAATTGTCAGAGAAATATTATCCAGAACAACATTGTCACCGAACCTTTTAGTAAGGTTCTTAACTACAAACACACCATTGGAGCTCGTCTCGGGCGCCTGATTATTTTCATCCTCTTTTATCACTTTTACATCCGCTCTTTAAGGGTATATGCGTTGAGTCATCAGCTTATTCACTCATTACGCTATATGCAACGAGCGATACGAGATACGAATTATCAAACCAGACCTCTTATCGGCCAAAATGTATTGTAAATCGCATTGAAAATCACCGCCAGGGCAAAATCCAGCGCCAATATAGAAATAAAACTTGCCACAAACGCCTCGGTGCACGCCTTACCTACGCCCTGCGCGCCTTCCTTGCACGTAAAGCCCTTATAACAGCTAATAACCGCAATTGCTCCCCCGAAGAAAAACCCTTTTATAACCCCGAGAGATACATCCCACAGTTCAACACCGGCAGCGCTAAAGCTCCAATATGGCTGGCTATGAATACCCTTCACAATAACGCTTACGAAAAAACCACCGAGAATACCCATCAGATCCGCGTAGATAATAAGAAATGGCGTAAGCAGCAGGCACGCCAGAAGCCGCGGTGCAACAAGGTATAGTACCGGGTTCGTCCCCATGCTCCTGACCGCGTCGATTTGTTCGGTAACATTCATCGTTCCCAGCTCAGCGGTCAAAGCTCCTCCAACTCGGCCGGCCAACATAACCGCCGCAAGTACAGGCCCCAGCTCCTTCACAACCGAGATGTTAATTAAAACTCCCAGCCGCTCTTCCAAACCCATACTCCGAAGCTGGTCGTACGCCTGAATACCTAATATCATCCCTACAAACGCGCCGGTTATCATTACAACCGGCACACTGCGAACGCCAATGACCAGCATCTGGGTCCAGATTAAAGGATACGTCTGACCCCTGCTAAAGCTCTTCAAAGACGCCGTCATCGACTGCCAGACAAACCTTGCAAACCGCCCCGCATTGTCTACGCTCCCTATCGCTTTAGCTCCCACCAAATCAATCATAATATTTTACTCCAAAATGCAAATCCGTTTCGAGCATCTTGACTGCAGCCGAGGAACCTCAGCTCAGGACAAACTACACAACTCCTCTTCAATAGTAAATACTCGATAGTCAATAGTCAATAACCAATGAGAAATCTATTTCTTTGCGCCTTTTCGTGTGGAGCCAGCAAGACCATTTACTAAGCGGAGAGTCAATAGGTATTCCAGGCGCAGCCGCCGACGAGTTATTTGCAGCGCCTCGCTGAATAAAGTCCCCGCCTTCTCGTATCGGTCTTAATCTTGTTCTGGCCATAACATCCCAGATCACCGTACCCAAGGTCATCAGCCACTATAAGAATAATATTCGGCCTCATAATATGAGCTCGGTTTGCAAACACAAACTGTGGAAAAGCCGATGCAGCAACTCCCGTCCCAACTGTCTTCAAGAAATCACGTCGCGTATAATCGGCCATGAGCTCGCTCCCCGTTAATAATCATATTTTTTCTAAAGTCCGGTTTAACTGAGCAATGGACTCCCTCATTTCTCATTCCCGTAATAACTCTTTTTCAATGTAAAGAACCTTTCGCCGCCTCTGGAACCAAAGTTGCGTACATTGTTCTCGACCATCCAGTCCATCAGCCTTTCCATGACCTTCACTTTAACACTAGTGTAGTGAGGGTCATTCCAAAGATCTTTGGTTTCCTGGGGGTCGCTGGCCATATCATATAATTCGCCCTGAGTATCCCCATCAACCTCCATACTGTGATAAACATTCAGCTTGTATCTTTGGTTACGGAACATAGAGGCATGAATAGGTGGGTCAAAATATTTGTGCCCCGGACCATAGCCTGTATTCCTGTAAACGCAGACAGCATAATCACGGTAGTTCTCGTATGCCTCGCCCTTTTTGATAAATTGAATCAAGTCCATTGCTTCCGGCATAGCCTTCTTCATCTGCTCCTTATCATAACCCGCCGAGGAAAGAACTGTTGCTGATATATCAAGTAGCTGAACGGGTGATCTTACCACTGTGCCGGCGGGTATCCTGCCCGGAAAACGCATCAAGAATGGCACGCGTATAGACGGATCATAGAAGAAGGCACCTTTTGTGAAGAGGCCCTTGTCCCAAAGCATGTCGCCGTGGTCGCTCACAAATATAACCATGGTGTTTTTCGCCAAACCTTCCGAATCAAGGTAATTCAAGATTCTCCCAATCTCCTGGTCAAGAAATGCAATTGATGCATAATAGCCCTTGCGCAGCTCCTTAATAGGGGCCTTGAATGTCTGGCTTTCGTCTTTGATAGAATGCGCCTTTTCCATTTCGCGCTTTATGCCTTCTGGCACATCTTTGTCGTCATTTGCCGGCAAAGGCTCGCGTAGCTGGTAGTCTCTAACCATTTTCCTGGATTCCAGCGGATGATCATAATATGGGTCATGCGGGTCGAACAAGCTCATTAAAATAAAGAATTGCCGATTCTTGTCTCTGTGTTTAATCAAGTCCATCGTCGTCTCAGATGCCCATCTTGTGAAGTGCAACTGAGCCGGAAAGTGATGAAGTCCTTTACCTTCATCCTTGAGCTTCTCATAAAACACGGGGTTCTTCTTCTTAACCCATCGGGCAAAAGCGTTGTATTTGCTGTCAAAATTCAGGCCTGGGTCGATACACCAGTGATAGTTTTCAAAGCCATCATTGGGATGTCTGTTCTCAGCCTCGTGCCATAGGCCGGAAACGTGAAGTTTACCTACAAGCGATGTTTCATAGTCCAGAGCCTGCAGTCGCTTAGGCAATAGTACCTGATCATCCGGCAGAATATCATGAAGTTTATAAACCCCGTGGCCGGGCACGGCCAGGCCGGTCAGCATGCTGGCTCGGCCTGGAGTGCATACTGGGCACGAAGTATAGCAGTTTTCAAACAGAGCCCCTTCTTTGGCCAGCCTGTCCAGATTAGGAGTGTCAATAATCCTGCATCCATAACAGCTTAAAGAATCGAATCGCTGCTGGTCGGTCATCAGAATCAGAATATTGGGTCTTTGAGTGTTTTTGACTTCAGCGGCCTTGGCAGATTGTTCGACGTATCTTGGTATCGCTGATGTTATAATCCCGATACCAGCTGCTTTCAAAAATCCTCTTCGTGTAGTCAATTTCTCCATTACTTTCCCCTTTGTTCCCGTTTAGTTGACTCTGTTAACCGTTATGGAATCAGATATGTCAAAGTATGGCAAGTAACACTGCCGGTACTCCATTCCCAGCCCGATCACAGCGGAGCTATTTGTGTTTCCCAGGCGCCAAAGGCGATCGTCAATTCCTTGACAATTCCGGGGTGTTGCTTGGCAAGGTCGTTTCGCTCGCCGATATCATCCTTTAGGTTGAAAAGCTGAGTAAACGCATTATTCTTCGCCCTTCTAATCAAACTCTTCCATGATCCACGACGTTCAGCTTCGAAGCGGGCGATAACCTGTTTGGTATCCATGCCCGGCTTGATGACCTTCAACGCCACGTGGCGTTTGACTGTACTCTGCCGCTCGGCCAGATAGACAATGCCGTAACCGCCTTCGCCCAGGACGCTGAGCAGTTTATAGGGGCCTATCTGACCACCTGGTCCCCCGCCCCGTTGGCGAAGCTGGCGGTGGGAACACCTTCGTCTTCGCCCGGCCGTTTGTTGTTTTTTCCCTCGGCCTCGCTCAGGAACATCTTACTTTCAGACTATGCAATACCCAAAACCACAAACAAATTTCCCAGTTGATTTTACATACAAAATCCGACAAAGAAAACTAAGAATTCTCTAAGCTCGACGAAAAGAATTCATCTCTATCTATGTTAACCTGTGGCTGCTTTCGAATTCTACATTACCATCTTGCTTCTTTATTTTCTTAACCCCTCCGAGGCGTGAGTTGCAAGGCACGAGCCACGAAACAATCTATCGAATAAGCAAGAGAATCGAAAAAACAGGGTTAAAAAGCACGCATCTTCATGAATTTTTGCAAACTTTTGCAAATCTCTACTTATTCCCCCCCACTTTTTCGGTGGTGCAGCGTTTTTGATTGATTTTTACCCTATCTAAATCCCCCAAATTAACACGCACCTCCGCGACAACACCCTTGTTTAGCAAGCATTCTTCAACTCCGGTATGAAGAAAATCCCTTTTTTGGCACAAGAATCCATATTTTCACTCAGAAAACTTATGCTGCGTCGCTAAGCTCCTGCAAAGATAAAATTTACATCAAGCGTGATAGATTGGATAATTCTCTGCGCTATTACACATCTTGCCTATTTTAACTAAAGTTTTTCCTCACCACCCTCCGATACCTAATAGTGTTTGTATTGTTATTGCCTATTTTAACAGTTGGCCTTATATGATTAGGCCTATATGGCAGATTAGATAAATCACATAAGATAGAGAATGCTAATGGAGAGCAAATTATGATAAAGCAAGATATCCTTGCCCGCTATTTAGAACCATTGTTGCGAGGCGACAGAAAAGCCTGTCGAGCCGCTATAGAGGAATCCCTCCAGAGTGGCATACCCGCTAATTCCGTATATACCAACATAATATGGCCAATTATGGTAGAAATAGAAAAACTGCTTCGAGCAGACAAAATCACTCCTGTCCAGGAGCATTTAGCCACCAGAATCAACCGCACTATCGTGGATCAGCTTCAAAACAAGCTGCCTCGCAGGCCCAGTAAAAACAAAAAAATAGTCGTATGTTGCGCACCAGCCGAACTGCAAGAGCTCGGCGCTCAAATGATGACCGACCTGTTTGAAAGCGATGGCTGGACAGTACGATTCCTGGGCGGCGGCCTGACCAACGACGACATCCTTGCTTTTATAAACGAATATGCCCCTGACATCCTGTTAATTTATGGCACCGCTCCAAAACAAGCGCCCAATGTCCGGCGACTGATCGATACCATAAAATCCATAAACGCCTGGCCGCATATGCGCATAATGGTATCAGGTGGGTTATTCAACCGAGCCGAAGGACTATGGCAGGAAATGGAAGCCGATTTATACGCTGCGACCGCCCTTGAAGCTCTTCAAGTAGCTTCAAACGATAACCTAATCGCGCAATGTGAGCGAAGAACGATAAACCGCCGGAAGAAGAGACGCCAGGTAATATCGCAAGATGTGCCGGTGGTAGTACACAATCCCGTGCAGTAGATAGCCTCTCGTCTTACGCGTGCGGCGTTGCAGGTTACGAGTTGGCTGTTGCTTTATGTTCGTAGTCCGTGGTTCGTGATTCATGGTTTGTGATTCATATCTCGTATGTTGGATATCGTAATTCCTCTGCGCTCATCAGATTTCAGAGTAATGAGGGGAAATCTCTGGTTCGTCAAAAAGCCGCAGATTATTTCGCCGAAAAGAGGGTCACCACATAAAGCCCAAAATAGCGCAATTAACAAGAGACGAGCCCAGGAAAGAACAGAAGATTTAGAAACTAAGTATTCGTCCTTCTAATCGCATTCAGGGGCGGTGCAGTCCAGCCACTCGGTCGCCATAATTACGAAATCCGTGAAGTCAATCCTGCAATCCTTATTGACATCGGACAGCGGGTATGGGTGCTCCAGGTCTCCGCAGCACGGTGAGGGGTTGACGGTCAGGTCATAAATTATGGGTGAGTCCTCCTTGTTTTTACTTTGAAAAGTGGCTTTGACTTCCAGATACCTTCCGTTCGGAGTATTTAGCAACGGTGAGTAGTTTCGGGCCTGTTCCCACAAAGACCAGCTATGCCGGTCATTGGAGCTTCGCACTTCTACGGCTAAAGATGTTCCGGCCGGCTCATAGCTGTTCCACGATACCACACCCCATTGTGAATCAAATATCTTCGTATTGTGAACAACCGTCCATGAGCCGGTTGTTGTCGTAAATGTTCTTGATATTATTCCCGTCATATCGCTGTAGCCGTAATGTCTGGTGCCGATGATTTTCTTTGAAAGGTCAATCAGATTAGTTTGAGGGTCTATCCTGTGAATATATTCGTCGCCGTAATTCACCACCCAAACCTTGCCGACGGCATCGACCACCACGCCGGTAGGTGTATTTCCGACAGAGATGGTTTGTAGTTCAACACCGTCATTACTCCAGCGAGTTACCGTGTTCGGGTCGGAATCGGCCGTCCAGACATTACCGTCATCTGTACAGGTGATCCCTCTTGACTGATATGCCCCGCTTTTAGTCCAATCAACTGTACCGGTATTTATATCAATTCGGGAAAGCTTTGAATCCGTCCATCCGGAAACAAAAAGATGGCCGAGCCTGTCTAATCCCAAACCATAAACATAATGGCCCACGTCAACAGAGGAAACTGAATTGTCTCTCGGGTCCAATCGCAGCACAGAACCCTTGTTGTGACCGGAGGACCACAGTATGCCATTCTCATCCGCCACAGCCCCGTAGGGCGTGTGATTGAAGGACGAAACGTCTACCGTATTTAGTATCTGCCCGTCTGAATTACGTATACAGTAATACTTCATAGTGCCGAAGCAGCCGACCCAAACATTGTTGGATTTATCCACAGCAATCCCTCGCGGTCCAGGATCCCAGGAATTGTTCGCATAGGTTCCCAGATACTGGCCCGGTATGTAGGTTCCTTCGGCCCCCGGAATCAGTACGATCTCAAAAATCACGCATTCGTCACTCGCCCAGGGCAGAATCTCATCACCGGTGATGTCGCCATCGCCGTCAAGGTCGCGCGATGTTTCAATAATGCCGTTCCAGTTGCGATCCATGTATTGTCCATTTTCCAACAGGCCTATCTTAACCACTGTGCCTGTGTTGCGATTGGCGACCCAGCAATTTCCGAGTAGATCGACTGTTGTTCTCGAAGGACTACCATCGGAACTTGGCCCCGTGCGATACCGTCCCAGCTCCCTTCCGGTTCTTGTATCCACTTTGGAGACCGTCCCTTCATTTGTGTTGGGCACCCAAATAAAAGGCAAAGTAACATGCTGGGCCGAAAGCTGGAGCTGATCGGGAACCGTTTCATGCTCAACACCTATAAGTGCCCCCCTGTCAAAATCCTCATTTATGGTATAGACTTTGCCCTGCGGCGGTCCCGGCACAAAGTCGGCAAACGTCGTTACCGTTTTTACCGTATCGCCCGTATTAGGGTCGGCTAGGGATGTCGCCGTAACCAGCTCCTCCAGCACGCTGCCATCGGGCGTGTTAAGTCCCGGCGTTATTTCCAACCTCAATTCCACATAGCCACGAGAAATCAGAACAGGGCTGGTCCATCCTGCGCCTGTCACGGCGTAGGTAATATCCGCCCCGCTCAGGGTATCATAGTAACTTACGCCCCAGTTCTCATTGCCGCCGGAGCAGGTGATTAGAAAACTGTCAGAAGCAAACCTGTCATTCTCCAGCTTTATATCGTAAACTGCGGCCATATTCCGAGCAATCGTCTGGCCCTTGGTCTGCAGGGGCAAATCGCCGTAAACATCGTCGCCGGTGTAGAGCAACTCATCATCAGTGCGAATCTGCAAGTCCGGCTGAACGTGCTGACCTAAATCAACAACGGCTACATTATCGAACTCCGCCCTGCACAGCACACGGTGATTGTGTGATGTGACGGCCAGGCCGATGTAGACGGTCTCTGCCATGTCGATAGTCGCCGGGTTCCGGCCTTGTGGATCGGGATAGACGTCCTCATCGTTGGGCTGGGCAACCCAGTTGGTGCCATCTGCCGAATAGTAACCCGTGAATCTGTTGCCCTGACGCACAAGCTTTACCCAGTAAGGAAGAGTAATTTTGCCGGGGTCGCTGTTTGAGGTATTCATGACGGCACCTGTAATTGCGCGGTGCAGGAAACCCGTATTGCCAGACGGTGTCAACGTCATTAAAGCATATTTGGAATCGGCATCAAGGCTCTCACGAATCATCACTCCGGCCATGGCCCATTCATGTGTGTTTTCTGCGCTCACGACGCGTGCCGTTATTTCACCGTCGCCCAGCACAGTTCTATACACGTAGTAGAAAACATCTGAGCGGTACCAAGTTTCCGAACCACTTCCGATTACAGTCCACTGGCCATTGTCCTCAAATGCGGCTCCGGTTGTACTCTGGAGACCGATATCCCGGCTGGACCATCCGGCTGGTAGCTGAGCTGAGACATTGCCAGCAAAGCTCAGCACTAAAACAAGGGAAACTAAGCAAGTTATAAGTAGCTTCATCTCAGAAATCTCACCCGTTTTCCAGCTCGGCCGCTATTATCTGCGCGGTTTTATGACAAAACTCCTCAGACAAGTAAGGATGTTCTTGTGCGACAGAACTAGAACGCTTATCTGTTGTTAAATTTAATTATACTATTTTACAGCACTATTAGTCAAACCTCTTTTCTTAAAGCGGCACGAGCGCATTCCGGCGTTTTGTCTAAATCTGCACAAATTCAGCCGGAACCGGTGGAATTAGAGTCTGCACCAAGCCCCGTGGAAAAAAAGCGGAGACGGTAAGATAACGTCCGTAATTGCATGAAGGTCTAATAGAGCCGATTATTTACGACAACCCTCACAGCCTTCAAACGCCGGGCCGATAGCAGTAATTATTCTCGACTGTCTTTTTGGAGTTTGTATTCGACGCTGTCGACGAGGGCCTGCCAGGACGCTTCGATAATGTTCTCGGAGCAGCCGACCGTGCCCCATATCGAGCTTTTGTCTCTGGACTCAATTATCACACGCACACGGGCGGCGGTTCCGGCTCCGGCATTGACCACACGCACCTTATAATCAATCAGATGAACATCCTTGATAGCCGGGTAAAAATTCTCCAGCGACTTTCGCAAAGCCGCATCCAGTGCGTTAACCGGGCCATCACCCTCACCGACGACATGCTCGGTTACGCCGTCCGGCCGAACAAGTTTCACCGTCGCCTCGGTAACCAAATCGCCTGTTGCACGCTTCTCAACAATCGTATGGTACTTTACAAGCTCAAAAGCCGGCTTATACGTACCCATAATCTTCTTGACCAGCAGGTCAAAACTGGCGTTTGCCGCCTCGAACTGATAGCCCTGGTTCTCAAGTTCCTGAACACGAACAAGTATCTCTCTGGCCAATTTTTTGTCCTCAGCTATCTTTGCCTTTTCCAGCTCGGCCAAGACGGTGGATTTGCCGCTAAGCTCGGATATAAGGAATCGCCTTTCATTGCCGACAAGATCAGGGGCGATATGCTCATAAGCGCGTTTGCTTTTGCGCACGGCGTCCACGTGCAGACCACCCTTATGGGCAAAGGCACTCTCGCCGACATACGGCATATTCATTGCTGGTGTTAGGTTGCCTATCTCAAAAATAAAACGGGATACCTCCGTCAGCGTTTTGATTTTTTCGGGGCTGAGAACCTCAAAACCCATCTTAAACGCAAGGTTGGGTATTATTACACACAAGTTGGCGTTGCCGCAGCGTTCACCCAGGCCGTTTATTGTGCCCTGAACATGCCGGGCACCGGCCCGAACGGCTGCTAAAGTATTGGCGGTGGCACAGTCGGTATCATTATGGGTGTGAATCCCGATTACCATCGCCCTGAACTCTTGACAGACGGCCTCTGTAATCTCGTACACCTGGTCGGGCATACAGCCGCCGTTAGTATCGCACAGCACCAGCACATCGGCCCCGGCCTCAGCAGCGGCGGCCAAAACCTTCATTGCGTATTCCGGATTTGCCTGATAGCCGTCGTAGAAGTGCTCGGCGTCGAAAATGGTTTCAAGGCCGTGCTTTTTGAGATACTCGACCGATTCGGCGCAGATAGTAAGGTTGTCATCGAGCGAACACCCAAGTACATCCGTTACGTGCATGTCCCAGGCCTTGCCAACCAAAGTAGCGACCTGTGTCTTGCAGGCGAGCATTGCGCTCAGCGAGACATCATCCGAGACGCTGGAATCGGCCCTGCGGGTGCTGCCGAAGGCAACGATTTTTGAATGCTTCAGACCCAGCTTGGCAGCCTCCTGAAAGAACTGTATCTCCTTGGGATTTGAAGCTGCATATCCGCCTTCAATATATTCGACACCCAGCTCGTCAAGGCGCCCGGCGATTGCGAGCTTATCTTCCAGCGAAAAGCTGACGCCCTCGGCCTGCATACCATCGCGAAGAGTAGTATCGTAAAGCTTTATCTTTTCCATAGCTATAACTCGCTGTTCGTTGTTCGTGGTTCGTGAATCGAAATCTATAAACTCTATTATAACACATTCATTCTATCGGGGCCGTATTGGAATGTAAAGCTGGAAATTCGGCCATCCCTGGTTTTCCCCCCCCATTTTTCAGACAGGATTCACACAGAGATAATTCAGACACGAATACCTTGGGCACGAGTTTACACTCGTCACGGCGGAGCGTGCCGTAGCAGGACGGATTTAACTAATCACCAATTAACCAATCCTCTAATCAACTTACTCTGTCATTGCGAGCAAATATCTACTTGCCTATGAGGCAGCGCGGCAATCTCTATACACTATCAGATATCACAAATGCTCAGATTGTGGTCATACATTCAAAAGTGTGGAGGAGAATTACGGGTATGGAAAAGGCTGAAATCAAGCGCGTATCTAAACTCTTGGCGCCGTATCGTTGAAAATGCAGTTGTTATCGTGTAGCACTTCGAACGATGGAGATGAGGAGCGGCCTCTCAGGCCGTCTCCTCAGTTGACTGGTTCGGCGGTTTTTGACACATATAAGCATGGATACGATTGAAGAAGAAAGAAGAGACATCAAGAATATCAAGACCTACATTGCGAATTCCTGATTCAAGCTCTTCCCAAGTAAATCGGTATTTGGGTTCATCCAACAAGAGAACACCACCTGGCTTGAGTACCCTAGCGACCTCAAAAAGTGCCTTTTGCCACTGAGCAATATGGTGAAGCACACCAAATATGAATACTGCATCACATGTCGCATTCCCTGACGGAGCTTTCCTCAAATCACCAACTGCAAAGTCAACCTCTAATTTTCGTTTTCGAGCTAAGCGGATTTGTTCCGGCATATAGTCAAAAGCGACGAGATGAGACGGATGATACTCATTTACCAGAAGCTGTGTGCTATATCCAGAACCACACCCAGCATCCATAATGACTCCACCCTCCAAATCAATACACCGCTTTTCAAGTTGTTTTTTAAATATGCTGAACTCGACGTGCTTCTGTATCCAACGACGGAATGGATTATTCATAGCCAGAAACTCAAACATGCCTAATCGCATGTTTTCTTGTTTAGCGCCAGATGATTCATTGGATTTAATCATATTGCCGTATGTTCTTCTACTGCCGAACGGTCCTGAATTAAACGGCCAGGACGCCTGCGAAGCAGGCGGTCTGGTCCGCTTCAATGAATTGTTAGGCGGTGCCCCCTTCTTGTTTTTTGCATTTGACGGCAAACCATCCCTTATTCTTTTCCTCAAGCGCATCGAATTCCGAG
Source organism: uncultured Pirellulales bacterium (assembly GCA_964348055.1). Taxonomy (GTDB): domain Bacteria; phylum Planctomycetota; class Phycisphaerae; order Sedimentisphaerales; family Anaerobacaceae; genus JAUXAL01. The sequence goes on along the minus strand of CAYGBH010000055.1, from coordinate 1,833 downwards.
TACCCAACACCTTCCAATACTTCTCGAAATTCTTCGATGCTTAGATACGTCATTCCAATGGCATCTACAATACGCTGATTTCTGCGGTCGTATTTTTTGTTTTTATAAACGGCTCCCACGATAAGGAGTTGTCCGTTTTCCTTCGTAACTCGATGAACCTCTTTGAGGTCATTACGAAAATCTGGCCAGAAATAGTGGCTCTCAAAAGCGGTGATGAGACCAAAAGCACCATCGCTGAATCTCATCGAAGAGACAGCCTCTTGAAATATTTCCACTCGTCCTTCGTTAATAAGCACACGATTCTTCTTCCTGGCCACTACAACAGCATCTGGTGAATAGTCAATGCCGACGACTTTGCCATCTGTGGTGATTCCTGCAAGTCGCTCAACAGTCCTTCCGCCGCCACAACCAATGTCTAGTGCGTCTATATCACTTGCGATGTCAATAAAGCCTAAACCCCATCTCGTGAGACCGGAATGCCCAAAATTCATTCCCTTAGCGAGAAATCGACCAAATCGCCCACTAGGTTTTTTGCACTGACTTAGCATTCTTTTTAACAAGCTCATACAAGACTCTTTTTTATCTGCAGTACTGTACCGCCTAACGGCGAAGCTCACCTGCTGCTATGAAGCGCAGAGGAATAGTGGTCAGGTGCAGCGCATTGTTAGCCGTCCTGGGCTTATAGCAGGTCTGGCACCACACTAAGCAAGAAGCATCGTCAAGAGAGGCATCAGCAGGAATGTGACCACTGAATGTGCGGCAAAGACCAGGAAAATGGCGATGAGTGCATTGATGGGTTCATCGCTAAAGAAATAACCAACCAAGCCCAGAAAGAGCACCAGACTTATTAATGTAGCGACCGCATCACCGGTCAGAATGCCCAAGGTACCGCGCACGGCCCCGGCGCTCAAGGCGATAGCAAGCAGTTGTAGCAACGACCAGTGAATCGGATCGAAGGAATAGCCGAACCAGCTACATAATCCCATACCCAGCAGAAGCACGACTATATACAGGATAGTCTTCCCAACGACGGTCAATAGCGCTTCGAGCGCACCATCAGAAGCATCTTTGCTGAGGAACAATACCTCGACCAGCATAAGTATAACCGCAAGGGCGATCAAGGCCAGAGGTACATAGACGTTCTTAGTTTTGGGAGTGTCTGAAATCACGATAGAGATTACCAGCTCTCGGTAGCGTCGCTAGAACAAATACCTGTCCTTCACCTCGCCGCAGATGTTCCGAATCGGCCTGTGGAACAGCGACGGCTAACGATGTTTATATGGTTTCCGAATAAGAAGCCACAGCCGTTTCATTGTCGGTATAACACGTGTTTTTACTCAAGATGTAAGCGCCTTTTCTACAAATGCTTACGACAATTAGCTTTCTTATGAGGCGTCTTATATGGTTTCCGCATAACATTCTGAATTTTTCGTCATTCAAAAAATTAGGGACAGTCAATTTTTTCCTGTTATCCCTCACTCTCAAACCATAAACTACACAAAATTTTTCAATCCGTCAATCAAAAGAATCCCGCGTTAATCCCTATAATCCGTGGTTTAAATTCACTTGATTTTTGTACGAAATTTGGTATAATACCCGCTTGTTTGTAAACAAGCAAAGCGGATAGGGGATAGAATTTAGGAGATAGGGATTAGCATTTAGCGGGACGACGCAAATCAAAAATAAAAATGCAAAATGCAAAACCACAACTCAAAAATCAAAGACCGAAACCTATCGACTCATCAGGCAGCAGTTATTTACGTGCCTATAAGGCACTCTACAACTGTAGAGAATCCTCTACAAATCGACCTTTTTATGCAAAACAAAGCCAAA
>CAYGBH010000054.1:0-14786 GCA_964348055.1 uncultured Pirellulales bacterium | reverse complement strand
GAAGATTGCTATCGCAGACTCGAGTCTTCAGCAGCAATGTTAGAGGCCGGCCTGGTTAATGCCGCAAAAGAGGCCGGTATTGCTGTTACAAATAATCGCGTCGGCTCGATTATGAGCTGTTTCTTCACTGAAAGAAAAGTGCGAAACTTTGCCGATGTTCAATCAACCAATATAAAACTATTCAAACGATTCTTTGCGGAGATGTTGGAACAGGGAATTTATCTCGCTCCAAGTGCTTATGAGGCAATGTTTGTCTCATTAGCTCACAGCAAGGCAGATATTGAAAAGACTATTGAAGCAGCTAAAAGTTGTTTCCGCAAGATAAAGAGCGAGAAATAGCAGGGTAATCTCATAGAGAAGGAGCCTGCTCTTAAGCACAGATAAATTCCTTGCACTTACAGCAGGCACAAAACATAATAATTCAAAAGGGATACCAGACGCTTGATGCTCGTGGAAATGGTGAGTAGTTAACTAACCGATTAACCAATCACCAATCAACCAAATTAGGAGATTTGAAAATGAATGAAAACCAGACAAAACCAAAAGATTTATCGGATACTCAAGATTGCCTCGATGTTATTGACGTGGTCAGAGGATGGAAATTCTTTTTATTTCTAATCATAATTTTGTGTCTTCTGCTGTTACAGATATCCTTCTGGCTCGTAGATACTGGCTACATTGGAACTTGTGAAGAGAACGGGGGTAATGAGGCCGCTGTTGCCGCCGGGGTCGCTCGTGAAAACGCACAGGAGATTGATGAGGCTGCAAAAAAGGTGGCCGCAAATGCAAACCAGCCAGCCGAAGAGATATCACAGTCCACAGGACGCCCATCGGTGGAACCACAGCAATCCACCGCGGCCCAACCGACCTCGCCGAAGTCAGCGAAATCCTTATTTGGCATAACATTCGTACATTTGGCCTGGCTGGTCCGCTTCCTTAACGCTGTGCTTATAGTGACAGCCACGATTTACTGCCTGACAATGTTTTTGGCCTTGAACGTTTCGTTGATAGGCAGGCTTGGCGGCATAAACCATATTTGCAGAGCATTTTTCATCTCGCTGGTTATGCTGGTTCTGCTGTTGCCTTGGCAGAGTGCATTTGGTTGTGTAATTAAGGGAGCGATGTATACTCCATCTGAGCTAAAGGCCTGTTCCGCCGAAACCAGCGGAATATTTGGCAGCATTCTTTACTATCTGCGGTTCACCGGTTACTGGCTGCTGATAACGCTATTGCTTATCCTCTCGCACGTGCGAAGCTGCCGGTGGACAAAAGGCATTCTTCGCCGGCTCGAAATGATATAAAAAAATGGAATACAGTGAAGTGCTTTGTTGGTGCGGGATTATTTTTTCACCTGCTCATTGAGCTTTTGGCCGTTTGCTCCAGAATTTCAAAGCGGACGAGAAATAATATTTGCCTGATTGGTTCTGTAACACCGCCGACAATCATAGGTTTACCGGCTTTGGGTTTCATTAGACCATTATCTATCCCGTAATACCGGCTGATTGGCGATTTCACGCAGTAGCTTATTACTGTTGTGCTTTACAGAGAAAAGTTTTTGGCTATACTTAACGTGCGCTATGGCAGAGATTGGGAAAAATTCGATTGGTATCGTGCAGACGCAGACAATACGTCTGGTGGAGGCGGCCCAGCCGTTGGAGCTGGATTGCGGCAAGAGCTTGGCTCCGATTGATGTGGCCTATGAGACATATGGCCAGCTCAACGCCGCCGGCGATAACGCCATCTTAATTTGCCACGCTCTCAGCGGCAACGCCCATGTTGCCGGCTATAATAGTGCTGATGACAAAAAGCCCGGCTGGTGGGATGCTATGGTCGGGCCCGGTAAAGGAATCGATACAAATAAGTATTTCGTTATTTGCTCAAATTTCCTCGGCGGCTGCAGTGGGACCACAGGTCCATCTTCGATTAATCCCGAAACCGGTAAGCCATACGGTTTGGACTTCCCGATTATCACCATAGGTGATATGGTCAGGCTTCAAAAGCTACTGTTAGATAAGCTGGGGATAAAACAGCTTTTGGCGGTAATTGGAGGTTCGATTGGCGGGATGCAGGTCCTACAGTGGGCGATTGAGTACCCCCAGTTTGTCAAAGCCGTAATACCGATTGCCACCACCGCACATCTCGGGGCCCAATCGATTGCATTCGATGCAGTAGGCCGAAATGCGATACTGGCGGATGCGAATTTCGCCGACGGACAGTACCAGGACAAACGAGGCCCGAATACAGGTCTGGCAATAGCGCGAATGATTGGGCATATAACATATCTCTCAGAACAGGGCATGCGTGAGAAGTTCGGCAGGAAACTGCGAAGAGCTGAGCAATACAGTTATGATTTCAACTCTGAGTTTGCCGTCGAGACATACCTGGACTATCAGGGGCAGACCTTCGTGGAAAGGTTCGATGCGAACAGTTATCTTTACATAACCAAGGCGGCGGATTATTTCGACCTGCAAAAGGAATACGGGTCCTTAAACAAGGCCTTCGCGAATGTCAAATCAAGATTTCTCGTAGTTAGTTTTGCGAGTGACTGGCTCTATACGCCGGCTCAATCCAGGGCGATGGTCGAAGCCCTTGCCGCGAACAGGAAGGACGTAAGTTATTGTGACATTGCATCGCCTTACGGCCATGATGCGTTTTTATTAGAGCCGGAAATATTAGGCTGGTTTATTTGCTGTTTTTTACAGGCTACCTACAGGCTTCAGACAGAGCAGCAGCCGTGTTCGTGTTACGCACGGAGTATGCGCCAGCTTAGCAAGTTTGAGAACGCGCACAGGGCGCGTGTGGATTACGAGCTGATAGAATCTCTTATTGAACCGAACAGCACAGTGCTCGACGTCGGCTGCGGTGACGGAGAATTACTGGCCAATCTTGTGCGGGACAAGAACATAAAAGGCGACGGTATCGAGCTTAAACAAGAGCTTGTGCTGGATTGTGTCTGCCGGCGGCTGCCGATTATCCAGCAGGACATTGAACAGGGACTGAGATATTACGGTGACAAGAGCTTCGATTATGTGATACTGTCGCAAACGGTGCAGACGGTAAAAAATCCCGAAAAGGTTTTTGCCGAATTGCTGCGAGTAGGCAAGAAAGTGATCGTGAGTTTTCCCAACTTTGCCCACTGGCGATGCAGAGCACAGTTATCGCTTCGAGGCAAAGCTCCGGTAACCAAGCAGTTGCCTTTCGGCTGGCACAACTCGCCGAACATACATTTTCTGTCGATGAAAGATTTTGACGAGTTTTGCAAAGAGCTGGGCGTCAAGGTGGAAGAGAAGATACCGCTGACTAAAACGCGTCTTAGCCCGGTAAGATTCGCGCCGAATCTGTTTGCCGAGCAGGTAATCTACGTTACGAGCAAAGGTTGAGAACACCACCAAACAAGTTTATATTACTCTGCTAAGCACAGGAGGTTGCCGCCCTAGGTTGTATCAACGCCGCAAAGTTCAACAAAGGGAATAAAAATGAACCGAGTCGAACGTATAGGGGTATCACTGGATAAAAAGCTGCTTACGAAGTTCGATAAGCTCATTGGCGAGCAGGGTTACCAGAGCCGATCCGAGGCGATACGCGACCTTGTACGCCGGCAGCTAAGCGCCGAGCGCCTCCAGCATCCAAAATCCAAAGCGGTCGCTGCCGTATTTCTGGTTTACGACCATCATTCGACAAAGCTGACGGAAAAGCTGATAGACCTGCAACATATGCATATTCTGGCTTCGTCCCTGCAAGTGATTTCTTCTCTGCACGTTCACCTGGATGAGCACAATTGTCTGGAGGTAATTGTGCTCCGAGGACGTGTTGGCGAAATCAATAAGGTGGCCGAGAGCATATTGAGCATGAAGGGTGTCAAATTGGGACGTATCAACGTTGTCGCCAGTTAATTTGGGATTGACGATTTGCGGTTTATGATTTATACTTTCAACCCCTGATTTAATCAGGAGAAATCGAATAACAGGGCGATTAGCTCAGTTGGCTAGAGCGCACGGATCACACCCGTGAGGTCACAGGTTCGAGTCCTGTATCGCCCATTATCATCACTCCTTTTAGTAACCGGGCTCATCATCGGAACCATTATTTTCCCAGAATTCACTAATCATGCCAGAATGCGCCCGATTCTGACGGGAAATTGCTCCGAACGTATCCTGTCTTTGGAGCAGACTATTGTCACGTTATGTTTCATAACGCCAAATTCTCTGTAAATCCTCAGGTTCAACCTGAAATCTGAATCTTAGTGCTGCCCTCTTTTGACTATTTCTTGCCTCCTACACTTGTCCACCATTCCCCCCACATTCCGGCCATCTCTTCGACTTTGTCCGGATATCGTCCAGCCAGGTCGTTTAATTCCGTCCTGTCTTTGGCCAGGTCGTATAGCTCCCAGTCAGAACGGCCGTATTTCACAAGTTTCCAGTCGCCTTTGCGAACGGCCTTTGCATTTCCAAACTGCCAATAGAGAACATCATGTCCCTCTCTTTTCCGGCCTTTGAAAATGGGCAAAAGCGACTTTCCCGTCAGCCTCTTGAGTTTTCTGCCATCAATCCGTTCGGGATAACCGACCCCGGCTATCTCCATAAAAGTCGGGAGGATGTCAATAATATGCCCTACCTGCTCGGTAATCTGACCCGGCTTAATCACACCGGGCCAGGATGCAATAAAAGGCGTACAGTTGCCACCTTCATAGTCGGTCGATTTGTATTTCCGATAGGGCGTATTACTGGCATTGGCCCAGGCCGGGCCTAACGCTCGGTAGCCCTCCAAAGGTCCCGGTGGTATGTCAGGAGTCTTATCAGGAGTCTCGGCGCAACCGCCGTTATCAGAGAGAAACAGCACCAGCGTATTTCGCCATCTACCGATTTCTTTAAGTTTGGCAATCACTCGTTCTATCCCGCGATCCATGCATTCAATCATCGCAGCATATACCGCCATCTTGAGGTCTTCGGCGTCTTTCTCAGACTCCGTGAGCAAATCCCATTTCTTTACACGCTCGTCCCGTTGAGAGAGCGCAAATTTCGCATCGATAATGCCCATTTTGATCTGTCGCTTGTAGCGGAGCTGGCGGACCTTGTCCCACCCGATCTTGTATTTGTTACGGTATTTGGCGATGTCCTCAGGCCAGGCGTGCAGTGGATAATGAGGGGCAGTGTACGGAAGATACAACAGAATAGGTCTATCTTCGTCCTTATATTCATCGAGCCTCTCGACCGCATAGTCCGTAAAGGCATCGGTGGTGTAGAAGTCCTTATCCTCAGGTACATAGCCCATGATTGCTTTATCCTCAATGGCCCAGCGACGTGGTGTTGGTCTCTTCCGGCCGGGCTTGCCTTCGCCGGGTCTGGCTCTGGTTCCGGGATTCCAATAATTGCAGCACCCGTCGGCCAGGCCGAAATATCTGTCGAAACCACGCGTGGTGGGAAGGGGGTTTTGATGCCACTTACCGGAGGCGATTGTTCGATAGCCCGCAGCCCGCAGCACCTCCGCGAACGTGCTGCCGTGCTCCATATTTTTGACTCCCACGGCCTGATCGTACTGGCCGGTCAGAAGAGATGCGCGGGTAGGACTGCATTTGGCACAGTTATAAAACTGTGTAAAACGTATGCCACCTGCCGCCAAGCTGTCGATGTTCGGCGTACTAATCTCTCCACCATAACAGCCAAGATCGGAATAGCCCATATCATCCGCCATTATCACAACGATGTTTGGCTTTCTGTTCTTTTTCTGCGCATTAACAAAACAAGGCAGAGCAGTTACGGCTAATATACCCGCAGGTACTGTTTTCAAAAATTGTCGTCTATTCATTCTGATTCTCCCATTCGTAAGGCCATACCATATTAAATAGTTCCTGTTGCGGAAGCAGTATTTGTCTAAATCCTTCAACTACTGAGCTTACCGCTGTTTATGTTGTACTTCTCGACGGTGATAATACCGCCGACTCATAAAAACCTCTTAGCAAGCCGTGTTTTCTCATAATCAATTTGCCTGGGCTCCCAAACGCGCCTTATTGCGTTTGGGACCCCGCCTCCAATTTATCGTACCAGTTTTTCTTGAGGAATAATGATATGACAATAAATACTTATACCAAAGTTGCATCACAATGTCAAACTTATTACAATTGCCCCGGCACGCATGAAGAAAAATAATGAAACATTCGGAACTCGACTTAGCCGCAAAATGGGAACCAAAACGAGATGCATCAAATCCCACTAACCAGAATACAGAAACTCACCGGCAAAAGGATGCTGGAATCCAAGCTGAGTAAGGCCTGTTTTTACGTTGAGTCAAAAACAGACGTTACCGAACTAATGGCCATCCGGCCCAGACTTAGAAAATCGTTGGGCGTCAAAATAACCACAAACGCCTTCTATATACGTGCCCTGGGTCTGGCTGTGCAAAAATATCCTCTCACGGCAGGCAAGCTCGCTGGCGACAACATAAGGATTGCCCAGCGCGTCAATGTCGGCTTTGCAGTCAGCGCTCCACAAGGCCTTGTTGTGCCGGTAGTGAAGGATGCCAACAAGAAAACGCTGGTCGAAATTGCCCGCGAGGAAAAGTTGTTGACCGATAAAGCACGTGATAATAGATTGACACTCGAAGATATAGAAGGCGAGACTATAGCGCTGAGCAATCTCGGCGCCTACGACATCGATTCCTTTTTAGGAATCGTACCGCCGCCAACCAGCACCATATTGGCCGTCGGCAATGTAGTGACCACGGTCGTCTGCGAAAATGATGAAAGGGTTCCCCCCTTGCCGGGTCTCCGAAAAATGGTCAGCCTGTCCCTGGCAGTTGACCACAGAGTTATTAACGGAACCTACGCAGCACAGTTTTTAGCCTTTATCGCAGAGCAACTGCAAAACCCACAACAGTTGACCTGACTGGACACAAAACAGAGGGCAGATAATCTGAGTTCTGAGTTCTATTAAACAGAAATAGTCTCTGCCCTATTGAGCTGAAGCTTGTATCGAATCAGGTGTCGGATTGGTCGGTTGTTGTCTCTGTAAATTCCGTAGGTGTCTTAGAATCAATCCCCGCTTGTTGCTGGCGGGGGGAGATTGTTCTGATTTCGATGGGAGGCTTGGCCTGCTCTTCGGCAGCAGCAGGCTGTGTGTCAAGGCGTGCCGGTGGTTGGAATTGTGGGAACCCGGCGTGTATGAATTCGGCTACTTTCCCGTAATCTTCGGCGCCGTGACAATTTTGTTCGTATTCAAAAATTGTTTTGCCATAGCTTGGCGCCTCGGCGAGCTTGATATTTCTTCGGATAAAAGTGGGTAAAACCCGGGCTTGTGCCCAGGCGCAGTTAGTCCCGCGTGCCTTGCTGAGGAATTGCTCGATGTCGGCTTTGACTTCGTTCGGAAGTGAGGCTCTGCTGTCAAACATACATAGTAAAACTCCTTTGACTTTCAGATCCGGGTTGATTCTTTTGTTCACAAGTTCGATGGTTTGCAGCAGTTTTCCAAATCCCCGCAGGGCCAGGAAATGGGGTTGAAGCGGGATCAAGACCTCCTGGGCGGCAGCGAGGGCGTTGAGGGTCAGCAATCCGAGCGAAGGGCCGCAGTCGATAAAACAATAATCGAATTTATCTTCGGCCGTTTGAATGGCCTCCCGCAGAATGGTTTCCCTACCGACCACACTCACCAGTTCGCTTTCGGCGCCAACCAGGTTGATATTTGCAGGCAGCAGCCAAAGATTCGGACGCACCAACAGAATTTCCTTTTCAAATTTAGCTGACTGAGTCAGGACCTTATATGAGCCTGACTCGATGATTTGCGGCTCAAGACCGAGGTGTATCGTAAGATGCGCCTGAGGGTCAAAGTCAATAACAACCACCGTTGAGCCCGCGGCAGCAAGAGCTGCTGCAGTATTGACCACTGTTGTGGTTTTTCCTACTCCTCCCTTTTGATTTAATACGGCAATCGTTCTCATAGAAAATTAAAAGCTTAAAGCTAAAAATGAAAAACCATAACTGAAAATTTCAAAACTTTGCATTTTTCGTTTTACTTTTTAGCTTCTTAAGAATGGCGTCAAGAACGCCATTAACAAACGCGGGTGACTTATCAGTGCTGAACTTTTTTGCAAGCTCGATGGCTTCATTTATCACAACCTTCGGCGGGATGTCGGGACAGAATTTCAATTGATAAACCGCCAATCTCAAAATGCCTTTATCAACAGGTGAGAGTCTTGTAAATTGCCACTTTATTATCGAGACAACTATCAGTTCGTCGCACTGTTTCAAATTTTCCCACGTTCCTTTTGTCCAATCCAAGGCAAGCTTTCGGACAGATTCGTCTGTATCTGCTTCCGTAAAGAACCGGCCTAAAAGCTCAAAGGCGTCAGGGCCCTGCACATCGAGTTGATATAACGCCTGCATTGCCAGTTCTCTGGCCCTTGTTCTTCTATCGGCTTGCATCTGATATTTCGTAGTTCACCGCTCGAGCGCCGGAGCACAATTGATAAACTTAAATCTGTTCCATCACGTTGGCCATTTCCATCGCCGTCATCGCTGCGTCGGCGCCGGCATTGCCCATTTTCGTCCCGGCTCTTTCGACGGCCTGCTCGAGCGTATCGCAGGTCAGGACACCAAATACAGTCGGCACAGTTGAATCGTAGTTGATTTGTCCGATACCTCGGGCTACCTGCTGACAGACAAAATCGTAATGAGCAGTTTGACCTCGTATGACCGCGCCGAGACAGATGACCGCGACGTATTTGCCGCTCTGTACGAGCTTTTTGGAAGCTTGCGTAATCTCACAGGCACCGGGCACCCAGACTACGGATATCTGTTTATCAGCAGCACCATTACGCTGGAGACAATCTATCGCACCGGCAAGCAACTTAGATGTTATGAATTCGTTGAACCTGCTGACTACGATAGCGTAATTGCCCTTGCCGGCTGTTACGTGACCTTTTACTTCTTTAATCATGGCTTGGCTTCTCCCAATTATATTCGCGACCAGCGGTTCGTGACTCGTGATTCGGTTCCAGATTCACGCATGGTCACGACCCATATAGCAGTCACACATTATAAGACTCTCGGCGGCTGCTTTCCAGAAAAACAGCCCAGCAGCAAAAGAGCTCCGGCTCATGCCGCTTTGATGCTGGGAACTAACCTGTTCAATTGTAAGAGTTTACAATCCGAATATCCAGCAAAATTTTATCGCAGGTAAAAAGGTCCTGAACCGGCCAAAAACCGCTAACCCGATCATATTTTATGGGCGATAACGCCGTTATGTAACTGCTTAATTGCTGGATGATAGAAGGAGTAAGGGTGCGACTATGCTTTTTGAAGATATGGAATTCGGCTCCTATGAAAAGGGTGAACAGTCGGCGCGGAAAGCCTTTGAGCTTTACGAAGACGGCAAAATGTCACAAGCTCTTGCCGAATTAGAAACGGCCCTTGAGATAAACCCTTCCAACAGTTCGTGGCATTTCAACAAGGCATTAACGTTGGATTCCATAAATCAGTTTGACGAAGCGACAAGAGAATACGAAATTGCCCTGCAGCTAAACCCTGATGATTTGGAGATATTAAACTCGCTGGCGGTCGATTATACCCGCACCTGCTATTATGATCTGGCTATCGATACTTTCGAGCGTATCGAGGAGTTAGGCCCTGAGTTTGAACCGTGCTACTGTAATCGAATAATTGCCTATACCGAAATGGGCCTGCACGATTTAGCTGAGCAGATGTTTTACCTCGCCCAGCAGATAAAACCGGACTGTGCGTTGTGCTACTATAATATCGGCAACAGTCTTTTTGCTCGGGGCCAGTACAAAAAAGCCATTCGCTGCTGGCTAAGAACGGCTGAACTTGAGCCGAGTCACCCACAAATCAATTATCGAATTGCTCAAGCCTACTGGTCCGCGGGTGATAACAAACACAGCCGTGAGCACTTCCTGGCAGAGCTTCGAGTTAACCCGGGTGATGTTGATGTTATTCTCGATTTCGGTTTGTTTATGCTTGAGACCGGCGAGATCGAATCGGCAAAGGAAAAATTCAACAGAATACTCGAACTTGAGCCGGGATCAGGAGTCGCTTTATTCTATCTTGGGGAGATTGCTTTTAGCAACAATGACTATGAGCAGGCAGTGCAACTATTTAGTCAGGCATTGCAAAAGGACAATACACTCACAGGGCCATGCTATAGACTGGCTCAGTATGCGTTAATGAGAGGCCAGGAACAAAAGGGCAGAGCTTATCTGATTTCGGAATTGAAGCTGGCCCCTGAAGATGCGAATATTTTGGTCTCTATGGGATCGATGTTTTTGAGAATGGGTGACCTCGATTATGCGACGCAGTGCCTGCTGCAGGCTGTTGATATCGATAGCGTTAACGCAGATGCCTATTACTATCTTGGAGTTGTCAGGGCTATACAAGGGGCGCTTGGGGATGCTGTGGAATTTTTTGCCCACACGCTTGATATCCAGAGCGGGCACGTTCTGGCTTTAAGAGATTCGGCCTCTGTTTACCTGGCAATGGGCAGACTGGCCAACGCTGCCGAGAGGATTAAGAAGGCACGCTCATTAGCGGGTAAAGATTCATTGCTAAAAGCCCTTGGCTGGAGAGTCAGCCTGGCCCAGATACAGAAGCGAATAGGGGATTTTCTTTGTCGATTCAAGCCTCGATTTGACTTCAAAAAATCTCTTCACTGATTTTTTTCGCGCTGGTCTTCCAACCATCCTTCGTCAAAGCCGCTTCGACTTGCAATCGGTCCGATTTCATCAAGTCCAGCAGTAAAAGGGGGTTAAGACAAATCCGGGGGTTTTGTCAGATGTTTATCAGTTCCGAGTTTTTCGGGAAACAATTTGCAAAATTTTGGCAGATAAGTTAGCCTATCGTATCCGGCCGAGTGGCGGAACGGCAGACGCTGGGGACTTAAAATCCCCTGCCCATAATGGGCGTGTGGGTTCGACTCCCACCTCGGCTATTATTCGTATCTCGTGAAGTTCATCTCGAACGAGATACAAAATATCAGAATATAGGATAATCTGTTGGACAGCCAGCGACCAATAACGTACTGGAGATAAATAATGGCGAATAAGAACCTTAAACTTGTAAATGTTGAAAAACCCAATCTGTATCGCCAGACGTTTCCATATACTGAATTTCCACAAGTGGTATTCGACAATCGAGAAGTTAAGTATGATATTCCGGAGGAAATCTGGATAACCGATACAACGTTCCGCGATGGTCAGCAGTCCCGGCCGCCTTTTAAGCCGGAGCAAATCCTTAAGATTTACGACTTATTGCACGAAATAGACGGGGGGACGGGTTTGATTCGCCAATGTGAGTTCTTCCTATACTCAGAGCGCGATAGAGAGGCGGTAGAACTGTGCAAAGAGCGAGGTTACAAGTTTCCCGAAGTAACAGGCTGGATCAGGGCTATAGAGGCCGATTTTAAGCTGGTCTCACAAATGGGGCTCAGCGAAACCGGCATTCTGACATCAGCAAGTGATTATCATATATTCCTGAAGCTACGAAAGACCCGGGCACAGGCGATGAATGCGTATCTCGATATTGTCAAAGCCGCTTTAGATAGCAGTGTTACTCCGCGCTGCCACCTTGAGGATATAACGCGAGCGGATTATGAAGGCTTTGTGCTGCCTTTTGCCGCTGAGTTAATGAAACTCTCCAAAGAATATAACAAGCCGGTCAAGATTCGTCTTTGTGATACGCTCGGATTTGGCCTGCCGTGGGCGAGGGCTTCTTTGCCCCGGAGCATCCCCAAACTTATTTATGGGCTTCGACAAATAGGTGTTCCTTCCGAACAGCTCGAATGGCACGGGCATAACGACCTGCATAAGGTTCAGATAAACGCTGCGACGGCATGGCTGTACGGCTGCAGCGCCGCCAATGCTGCGATATTCGGTTGTGGCGAACGAACGGGCAATCCGCCCCTGGAGGCGCTGATTGTTGAACACGCCCAACTGAAAGGAATGACAAAAAGCGTTAACTATGCGGTTATAACAGAACTGGCTGAGTACGTAAGAAAGGAATTGGGCTTCGAGATTCCACACAATTATCCGCTGGTTGGAAAGGATTTCAATACTACCCGGGCCGGTATCCACGCAGACGGTTTGTTAAAGGACGAAGAAATATATAATTGCTTTGACACCAAAAAGCTGCTCAAACGCCCTGTCGGAGTGGCAATTACCGATAAGACCGGAGCAGCAGGTATCAAACACTGGATAGAGGCCAGGTACCAGATTGAAATTCCCAAGCATGACCGGCGTATAACCAAGATAAAAGACAGAATCGACGCCGAGTATGCAGCCGACAGGGTATCGATGATATCAGACGAGGAAATGTTCGAGTGGGTACGGCAATCTTTTGAGGATGATTTGCCGCCATTGAGGTAAAAGCAATTGCCAGATAAAAAGATCAAGGCTGTGTTATTCGATCTCGGCGAGACTTTACTGAACTTTGGCCAAGTCAATACGACCCGGCTTTTCCGGCAGGGAGCTATATCGTCGTACGATTTCCTCAAAAATTCAGGCCAGCCGGTCGGCGGTTTCAATTACTACTATTGGCGAAACCTGATAGCTCTGCGCATACGGCATTGGCTCTCCAATATAACCGGAAGAGATTTTGACACGCTGGCACTGCTGAGAAAGGTCGGCACAAAAAAAGGGGTCAAGCTCAATCCAGAGCAGTGGCGGCACTTAGCGTGGCTTTGGTACGAACCTTTGAGTAAAGTCGGACAAGCCGAGCCGAATACAAAAGAGACTTTAGCGGCACTCAAAAATTCGGGTCTCAAGCTCGGCATAGTTTCCAACACTTTTGTGAATGGCTGTTCTCTGGATGAACATCTAAAACAATTAGGCATATTAGATTTCTTTACGGTTAGAGTTTATTCATACGAATTTAATTTTCGAAAGCCTAATACTCAGATTTTCAAAGTCGCCGCCAAGAAAATTGGCGAGACGCTGGAGAACATATTGTACGTAGGAGACCGCATCGACAAGGATATCAAACCTGCGGTGAAGACCGGCATGCAGGCTGTTCTAAAAGCCGCTTACACTAATGCCGGAAAGAAGACACCGAGAGGGGCCTGGAAAATAAATCGTCTTTGCGAACTGCCCGGTCTGATAGAAAAAATCAACGCCGAGGCATCACACTGATTGCAGACGAGGTTGCAAGAAAACACAGAAAACTTCGTGACAAACAGACTCACGTGTTCTAAGCTAAACTTCATGGCTGCTGAACGAGGCAGTTGTGACACATCTGTCTGGAGAACCCTATGCGAGACTTGTGCTACGTAGCGTCCCGCCATAGGTGGTGCTACTACGCAGAGTAGTATATGAAAGGACCTCAGTAAAAGCGAGAAATAAGAAAGGGTTCTACAGATATTTTTCAAAGTTATCAGTCATTCACGGTATTTGGTGTTCCCGATGACAGAAGTGGCTGTGCCACAGATATTCTTTCAGCAAAACCTCGACTGCATCCGGTATTTGCGGTTTTTAATAATTCCTGCGAGGCCGGGATAATGTGTGGAACTGCCGAAAAACCAGCTTCTGGAATGGAGGTCAACGGTGGCGGTGTGCCAAAATAACGATAAAAGTGGGATTCTACATATGTACAGTGCTTTTCTGGTGTTTTTTGTGTTATGGCATGCTGAATCTCGCAAGTGATATAATTGACAAATCGGTGTTATTCTGGTAGTATAAGCTTTGCAGGATATCCAGTGTACGGGAGTGTTTAATTGCCATTGACAGAGAAAACTCGGATTGCGCTTTTTCTGCCGCTCTTGCCCAAATGCGGGTGCTGTGCTCGCGGGTGGTGAAACTTTGACTTTGATGTAGGAGGGGCTAATATGGAACCGAAGAATTGGCTGGTTCCGTTGGTGTGTCTTCTCGGTATGGCAGGCACTGTCGGTGGACAGATGGCCAATGTCACGACAGAGGACTTTGAGACAAACGATTTCAGTCAATTTCCGTGGGTCCATTACGGCGATGCGGGCTGGAGCACCACGCAGCAGGAGAGGCATTCCGGGATCTACAGCGCCAAGTCCGGTGCGATTGAAAACGACGAAAGTACCAGCCTGCAGGTAACCCTTGACTGCGTAACGGGCAATATCACATTCTATCGCAAGGTCTCTTCGGAGTCCGGTTCCGACTATTTGAAGTTTTACATCGATGGCGTGGAACAAGATAGGTGGTCGGGCGAAGAGGATTGGGCCGAAGTGTCTTTGCCTGTAACGGAGGGCAGAAGGACTTTTGAGTGGACCTATTCGAAGGACGGTTCGGTCTCCGAAGGCAAGGACGCTGCGTGGATCGATAATATAGTATTTCCATGCCGGGTGGAACGCGTAGAAAGCTCCCTGGTGTATGAGGGTATAGACGGCCGCCTGGTCTACGAGACCTATGCGAATGAAGGGCAAACCAATTCGGTCAACGTCATCCCGGACTTCTCGCGCTGCGGTTACATGGGTGGTGGCGTTGCTATCCCGGACGTGCCGGTTGTGACTACGCTATCTCCTCAGAATGGCGACGATACGCAGATGATCCAGGATGCAATTGACTACGTGTCATCCCGGCGGCTGGATGCAAACGGATTTCGGGGCGCGGTCCTGTTAACAGCCGGCCGATACCAGGTCTCCAGTACACTTACGATTGCGGCCAGCGGCGTGGTGCTGCGCGGCCAGGGCCAGGACGTTCTCGGAACAGTTCTTGAGGCAACCGCTGCCTACGGTTATAAAGTCATCAGCGTCAATGGCAGCGGCGAGTATTCTGAAATAAGCTATACAATTCGACCGATTACCTCCCCGTACGTACCCGTAGGC
>CAYGBH010000053.1:0-14814 GCA_964348055.1 uncultured Pirellulales bacterium | reverse complement strand
ATTCCTGATGTCAGACGGTTTGACAGCATAGAATCTTTGCCTGTGCCGTTCGGCGATGCTCCCCGCACGAACTTACTTTAGCTCCATAATCTTGATGTTGCGAAACCAGATTGGGGCACCGGCGTGCTTACCCTGCAGGCCGATTCTCCCCTTTGTCGGCAGCTTACTTAGCGGCTTGCTCAGCCACGATGGGATATCGGAACCATCGGGATTCGTCTCGGCGGAAGTCCACAAACTCATATCCATCGATGTAACACGTTCGCCGTTGAGCGCCACGTTTATCTTCTGGCCCATGCACCTTATCGTGAATCGGTTCCAGTTGCCGGGCTTCTTGACCATCCTCTTCGATGGAGCCAAATGACCGAAAATAGCACCGCAGTGCCATGTATCGGGTGCCTTGGCCCATTTCTCGGCATAGTCGTCGGCGATTTGTATCTCGACCGAATTGGGAATCCAGTTCTCCATATCGGAGCAGTAGACAACGACGCCGCTGTTCGTCCCGGGGGCGGTCTGGAATTCCAGGTCCAGGATGAAATTGTCGTAATCCCTGTTGGTCCAGATGGCCTGGTCTTCGCTTGCAGTGAGAACCCCATTCTCAAAAGTCCAAACGCCTTCTGGGAATACGGTGTTTGACAAATCTGGTGCGAACAAGTCTTGCCAATTACTAATATCGGGATGAGTTTTTGGACGGGTGGAATCGGCTCTTCCACGCTGAAGGCGCGCGGCGAGGCGGTCGAGTTCCTTACGGTCGATGAGGCCGTCGCTGTTGGAATCAGTTCGGTCAAAGTTGCGCTTTAACTGGCCTTGAGCTTCGTCGCGGCTGACCTTTTCATCGCCATCTTTGTCCATCTCACGAAAACGCGCTATGGTATTACGTCGGCTGCGAGCATCCTGGCGTCGTTCGCTGGATGCTCGCTGGATTGCCGGCGGCACTTTGACCGTCGGTTCACCCTCCAGAAACCCGAGAGATTTAAGAAACTTGTCCGCGGCGATTAGCGTTCGTTCGCGCCAGGGCGAGCGGTTAAAGAAACCGTGTCCTTGGCCTTGAGCAATATATTTTTCTGCGCGCACGCCCAAGACTTCGGCCTTCTTCCAGTATTCATCGCCGTGGACCTTCAGTCGGTCTTCGGTGCCGAACAGAATCAATGCCGGCGGTGTATTCTTGTCCAGGTGCAGTGTCGGTGAAATCTTTCGGGCGAGCCGTATATTGCCATTAAGGCGTTTAATCATTTGTTCGTGCTCAAGGTTGAGGACCGGATTGAACAGCACCATTGCTTGCGGAATCGTCGAAACCGACAAATCGTCGCTGTCGGCCTCGACACTGCTTGAAATCATCGTGCATGCCGCCAGGTGCCCACCGGCGGAGCCGCCCGAAGCGATCAATCTCTTGGGATCGATGCCCAGCCGTTTGGAATTCTGGCGCATCCAACGAATGGCACTGCGGGCATCCTCGACGCACTTGTCAGGCGTTACCCCATCGCGACTCCTGACACGATAGTCGGCCCGAGCAGCGACCAATCCGCGGCTGGCGAAGTATTCCGCCTGCACTTGGAATTGACCCACCGTTCCCTTGTTCCAGCCTCCTCCGAAAAAGAAGATAATCGCGGGGCGAGTATCACCAGCTTTCCAGCCGGGGGGATAATGGATATGAATCTGCAGTTCTCTTTCGCCAACGGTCTTGTATACCATAGTTTTGAAGCCCGGGATTCCTAGAGCTGCGAAAACTGTACTGCTCAGCAGTATGAGCATCGTTGCCGATATGACTATACTGATGACTAGTACCTTCCTGACAGAGTGTTTAATTGTTTTTGTCATATTTTTCTCCTCTGAATAGTGCACAGGTTTACTTTTCTAACCTGGAGAGGTTTTCACCTGAACCTCATTTTCAACAATATATCATATGCGGGCTGAAAATACGACCATTTTTATTAGCCAGCCGGAGGCTCGTTTTTCAGAATAAAAGAGGCGCATACTATTGAGCAACTGGGTCAGTAGTGCAGCTATCCTTATATCTCGTATCCATAGGATGGTAAGTACACTGTAGTGAAGGAGAAGCGTTAATGGGTGATTCGTTTGCAGGCAGTTATGTCAATGGGCGATACAGGACTTGAACCTGTGACCTCCTGCGTGTAAAGCAGGCGCTCTAGCCAACTGAGCTAATCGCCCAACTTCCTTCTGGCTAAAGATTTAAGCGATAACAACGATATTACACTTATTTTTTCTTACAATTTTGACTACAACCAATCTGTTATGTAAAGTCTGATTATATCGTCTATTTCTTCAGCCGTAGTTAAATATTAACCATGGCAGAATCCCACTCCCAAAGAAAAATACGTTCTGACAAATTCCCACTTAATCTACATAAAACAAAATAACATTGCAAGAAAATTAGATGTAAACTCCACTATTTTTGCAGCGACAGTAAAAGGCCCGGCAGTTTCTAAAACCGCCAGCCCTCATTGGTTGTCTATAAAGATATGGTTACGGTTGAACCATACCCGTGGTGTCTGCTTCGAGGTCTTCCAGACTATCGTACAAGACCTGGATGATGTATTTGCCATTGTGGGCAAAAGCACCAGGGTCATTCACGATGTAGCGGTAGTTATATATTGCCTGGAGCAAACGCGGCGTTGTTTACCTTGCTGGCTTTAGTGCCGTTCACACGCAGGAAATCCAGGTCCACCAGCTCCTTTGCACTTGGCGCAAGGGGTGGATATCTCCGGCGGAATGTCCTCATCCCAATGCTTAAATAACTCTCTGCTGTCGCGCCAGCGTGCCCCGAGTAGGCCCAGGGTATCTTGAATAGGATCTGCAATGGAGAAATCTGCAGGTCTGCCCATGTTACCATGGCTGCTTTATCAAAGACCATAAAATCTACGATGAGCCGAATTGCCGTTTTACAGGAAAATTTATTTTTTGAATTAAATTCATAACCTCTGAGACCCATTCAATCGATAAACAATTATATTATTCTCATATTAGAGAATTTTTAGTATTATTATATTTTCAACAAAATCTTTTTGTGCACGAATAAAATGTCGTAGAGTAAGGGATTATTAGGTAAGTAAGGAAAGTTCGCACCGAACAATATACTAAAGGAAGCTGGGCATTAATTGGATGCTTCGTATTTAAATTTATTGAAGGCAATGGCGAAAACTTTAATTGAGGCGTGGATCATATGCGGTTTTCGATTTACAAATTCATGTGTAACCAAGATATCAAAAGAATTTGCTACCTGTATGTGATTATCCGATATCGTTTTAAGTGGCACATTTGGCTAAGACTCAATTGGGCTATACAACTTATATTTATGGTTTGGTCACCTTTGTCCTTGCTTTCTTCTTTGAGATCTCAAGCGATTCATTTAAGCTGTAAAAACGATGGTGGGGATGGTTCCAGGCGGCGGTGACCACATTTGTTTCCGAAAGTAACTTACTCATTTTCTTTGTGGCACTAACCCACTGGGCGTAGATATAGCAGTTTTCTGGTGTTCCACCGCATTCGCAGTGTCTCAATAAACAATCTTCGAATAATGGTCCGCCCTCAATGACCTCAAATAGCTCGAGCAGGTTGATTTCTTCTGGTGGTCTGGCAAAAACGTATCCTCTTTTCCGGCCTCTTACGGACCTAACAAGCTGCGCTTTTACCAGCCGTTGAAATACTTTGGCCAGATATCCGGCTGGAATCCCTTCCGCTTTAGCTATGGTGCTGGTTGTGACAGGCAATTGCGTAATATGCCTGACCATATATATCATGGCATGCAAAGCATAACCTGTAGCTTGGCTAATCTTCATTAGACAGCCTCACCCGAAAAATATCTCTAAGTAGAATTATAATATATGGCCCTGCGGAAATCCATATTTTTATCCCTAACAATGGGAAAATATCAATTTTACAGAGGAATAGCCCCTGTATGGCGCACTTTGCGCATTTTTGGTAGTATAGGGAGGGACATCTTCAAAATCATCCCTCCCGTCCTCTCTTTCTACGCTTGCTGAGATTAATTTCCAGCTCATCGATCTTCCTGTACAAACTGGACAAACCCACATCCAAAGCCTTTGCTGCCTCAACTTTATTACAATCATACCTGTTCAGCACCAGGCAGATGTGTTGTTTCTCGTAAGCTTTGACAGCGGCATGCAGGTTCTCGTGTTCTTCACTCAATCCTATCGCCTTGGACCCTATCAATCCAATGTCAGAAATCTTTATAACATCATCTTCGGCAAATATTACCGCTCGCTCAATCACGTTCTGCATCTCTCTTATATTGCCTTTCCACTCATAACTCATAAATAGTCGCATTACGTCATCACTTACTCCCCTACACTGCTTGCCCATCTCGGCATTGTATTTCTTCACAAAATGTTCAACCAACAGTGGAATGTCTTCTTTTCTCTCGCGCAGAGGGGGAAGATGGATACCGACAACATTTATCCTGTAATATAAATCCTCTCGAAACATTCCCGCTTTTATTTCTTTAGCCAGGTCTTTATTCGTGGCAGCGATCAGCCGCAAGTCAACCTCGACAGGTTCCGTGGAACCCACCGGTATTGTTTGCCTGTGCTCCACCGCTCGCAGCAGTTTCGCTTGACAATTCATCGGCATGTAACTGATCTCATCTAAAAACAAGGTCCCACCCTGAGCACATTCAAAAAGTCCTCTCTTGTCTTCAAAAGCAGAAGCAAAGCTCCCTTTCTTGTGACCGAACAATTCACTCTCAAGCAGGCTCTCAGGTATCGCATTACAGGTAACCGCAATAAAACGTCTGCTGCTTTGCGGCCCTAACGAATGTATCGCGTGAGCAACTGATTCCTTGCCGGTGCCGCTTTCTCCTGTTATCAACACGTTACTTTTGGTCGGAGCCACTTTTCGAATCATTTCAAAAACCTGCTGCATCGCCGGAGACTGGCCTATAATCTGTTTAATATCAAACCTGCCGTTCAGTTCCCGCTTTAGCTCCTGGTTTTCTTCTCGCAGCTCCAGATACCGCAAATGCTGCTTGACTTTTATCAAGATGTCTTCAAATATTACAGGTTCCATCACATAATCACACGCGCCGAGCTTGACCGCGTCAACGGCCATCTCGACCGTGTCGTAGGCTGTTATCATTACCACACGCGTCTCGGGCCTTACTTTTATTATCTCACGCAGAACCTTTATCCCATCGGCACCTGGCATCTGGACATCCAATATCGCCATAGCATACGGCTGTTTCTTAACGGCCTTTATTGCGTCCGTGCCATTGGCCACGGCTGTAACTGCCATTCCTTCTTCCTGAAGAAGTTTTGTGAATGTTTCTCTAAAAGTTGCCTCATCATCTGCCAACAATATTTCGCTCACCATTGCTCACTATCCCTTTCATAGCATTTTTCTTTGCATCTTGTTACTGACAAGCATCAAAAACTAACCGTTATCTTTCTTTGCAACTTTAGCACCGCTAAGTAAATTTCTTTCCGCATCGTCACCACCAATCAAGTCTTGCTTGGGCCTTATTGGGATCCGGATTATTACGGTGGTTCCCTTGCCCAGCTCGGACTCCAACTCGATGGTGCCGTCGATTTCGGTAACAAGATTATAGCTTATAAAAAGCCCAAGGCCGGTGCCCTTGCCGATTTCCTTGGTAGTGAAGAAAGACTCAAAAGCGCGCCGGGCAACCGGCGGGCTCATTCCAATGCCTGTATCACTGACCCGAATCTCAATCATTTCATCCCTGAATTCCCTTGTTATCTCAAGAATATGTTCTTGCTTGCCATCCAGGCCGATTTCAGTGTCTGTCAAATAACATGCGGGATCTGTAGCACAAGGATCACCAAAATACAAATATGATTGTAAGGCCGGTTTAATTATTGGACGTTGTCCTCACTGTCTGGCTCATCTGATATCTCTTCCGCCTGCCGCACGATACTTTCAGCCAGTTTTGCGGCCTCAGCCGGCCCGTGCTTTTTAGCTACAACGTTGACATTTTTGATTACGCAGTGCAGTAGTTTGTTAACAATGCGGTTCACCATCGCCTCCATCACCTCTTTACATGAAGCTTCGTGTCTGGCTCCAACAAAAAATCGCTTGAGTTCACTTTGGCTGATTTCGGCAAATTTCTCTCTCATCTGGCCTATCAGCGGACCTATGTCTCTAACCTTAAACCAATCCATAAATTCGATAACATTTTCATAGATTATTTGCATGCCTTTGTTGATATCTTCTTCGCGGGCCTTGCGATTCTGCTCGGCTACCTCAGAGAGCTCATCAATACTGTAAAGGTACACGTTTTCTATTTCATTTATAGAGGGTTCAAAGTTCCGTGGTACCGCAATGTCAATAATCAGCAGTGCTCTGTCCCGCCGATTATCCATTATTTCATTGAACGAATCTTTCCTGAAAAGATAATCTTGTGTTGTCGCCGAGGCTATCGCGATATTAGCAGCTATCAGTTGTTCTGTAAGTTCCTCCCATTGTCGGGCCTCAATACCATAGCGCTTGGCAACGCTCAGACCATGCTCATACGACCTGTTAATGACCGTTATATTTTCGCATCCGGCATGGATAAGATGCCGCACCAGCAGTTCACCCATCTCTCCGGCTCCAATCACAACGACTTTGGCCTCTGAGATGTCTGCAAAAAGTTGCATGGCCAGCTCAACCGCAATGCCGGCAACACTGAACCGTCCATTAGAGATCGACGTATTTGTATGCACCCTCTTGCTGGCAGAAAAAGCACAGTGAAACAGGCGATTCAACACCTTTCCCGTACTCTTTGCGGTACAAGCAAGTTTGTAACTTTCCTTAACTTGCCCGATTATTTGCTCCTCACCGACCACCATACTGTCCAGACTCGAGGCGACCGTTAACAAATGTTTAACTGCATCCTTATCATCGCAAACATACAGGAAATCTTGAAAGTCCTCCAGCGCAACATTGTGAAACTCCGATAAGAATTTAGCTATGGTCTCGGCGGCAGATTCTCCCATACTCTCGTAGGCGCTATATAATTCAACACGATTGCATGTTGATAGCAGCACGAACTCGGATTCGCTAAATCGTTCTTTGAGCTGTCTCAGCGCTTTAATCGTGTCCGCAGCATCAAACGCCAATTTTTCACGAATTTCTATCGGAGCAGTCTTGTGGTTAAGTCCTAAAACTATAATCTTCATTTCTGCACTTAGCTTCTTACTTCAACTACCCCTATATTATCCTTGGTAAAATCGTGTGTTGTTCCACAGAAAATTGTTGTTCCCACAATGGCAAACAGAATTAAAATAAAAGCCACCATTGTCATATATGCTATTATCTTACCCTTCAATGCAACCGTATATCGTAACATCAGAATCATTCCTAAGAGCACCCAAACTGCTATAATAAGGACAATCTTGGCGTCTGTTAGCCAGTCAAGAACATTCATTTCAAGCGCAGCTGATTTTAAGACGGCAAGCCCCAGGCCGCTTATCAGTCCGATTGTGAGCAACACAAAACCGACCCTTAATCCCAGTAGGTTCATGCGTTCAAGCTTCTCAATATTAGGCACTTTGCCAAGCACTTGCATAACTTCTTTTCGCTTGAGCTTGTGGCTGCCGAGTAAACTAAGAAATGCACTCGCAGTCGCAAACGTTATTGATGCACCGCCAAGAATCATTGCTATACCGTGAGCAATTGCCCATGGTGTGGCAGCTATCGCATCAGGCTCTGCAGCCGGCTTAGCGACAATCCCAGCCATCACAATCATTGTTAGGATTACCCATACCATTACCGAACCGAACCACACCTGCTCGATAGTAATACTGAAAAAAAGGTATATCAGGCCAAATACAATAGTAAGAACAATCATGGACTCGAACAGTCCTGTCAGTGGGATTGCTTTTAGGGCAACAGCCCTAAATATCAATATTATAATCTCAAGTGCTACCGCGACCGAAACAAGAGGTGACAGAAAGCGTTTGTATTTCCGGCCGCCAGTCAGTAGCTGAAGAATACCGACTATCGCTGCTACAAGGTGTATAAGGACCGCTGAAAGAAATACTATTATTTCTGGCACTGGCAATCCGAGCATTTTTATCCTTCTTTCTTTACCGCTTGGTAGCCACCGCTAAGTAACATACGTCGATGGTAATTCCTTGAGCTTTTCTTCTGTAACCAACACATGGTAGTTAGCGACCCCGTATACCTTGCTACTATACCGGATTAGCCGTGAGATTACAAGCCAGATTGATGCCCAATCGCTACCTCAAAGATTTTTAAGCCTTGCGTCAATATTTTTCATATTTTATACTCGTGGCAAGTCATTATTTATGCGGCGGGTCTTTAGTTGACCAGCCCGAACAAAAACACTAATTTGAGGTTTTGTTATGACAATACTCGAAGCTATTCGCAGAAGATATTCCTGCCGGGCATATCAGGATAAACCCATAGAGCAGGAAAAACTCGACAGTATTTTTGAGGCGGCTCGGCTGGCACCCTCGGCTAAGAATATGCAGGATTGGCGTTTTATAGTAGTAACGGACAAAGAAGCCAAATGCAAACTTGCCGAAGCTGCTAATAACCAAAATTTTCTCGAAAATGCTGCAGCAATCATAGTTGCGTGCAGCAACAGCGACCATGTGATGCGATGTGGCCAGGCGATAGGGCCTATTGACGTGGCCATCGCTCTTGAACATATCTGCCTACAGGCAACGGAGTTAGGATTGGCAACGTGCTGGATCGGCTCGTTTTATCCGGAAAAAGTAAGACCAATATTGGGCATTCCGGACGATATAGCTATAATTGAGCTGATGGCGGTTGGTTATCCGGCTGACAGTCGGAAGGAGCCAAAGCGTGAGCGGATAGAAAAGATTCTCTGCTATGAGAAATGGCAGTTCTAAGTTTTGGCGCAACCGGACTTAAAAAGCTTTTTGAATTTTGGAAACAATCGTGTAAAATAGCGTCAAAAGGGCAATTTAGGGGACGTGGTGTAACGGGAGCACGCCGCGGTCGCATCGCGGAAATGAGGGTTCGACTCCCTTCGTCTCCATTATTTCTTGACTTGTTTTTCGTGGATAATAGGCGTAAGAGCATAAGAGCACAGGTAAAAAGTTTCGCGTTTTTGCACAATCTCACCGAAAAGGCATGTATAGTTGCATAATTCGTCTGTAGATTTCTCTTGACGAGAAGGTGGCTAATCTGGTATAAATACAATTGGTGAAGCTTGTACCTGCGCAAAGCGCGCATCTGTGAATTTTGCTCCCCTGACCTGTGGAATCTTTATCGCTTTCAGGTAGAGGAGAAGTTAAGAAATTCGCAATTCTGTCGACCGCTCATGTTGGGCTTCTGAAGGAGGACTATTGTGTCCCAAATTGATTTCTGCTGGTTTTTATAGTGTTGTATTTCTAGAATCCCTAGTTTGGGAACAGGAAACTTTATTCGGAGAAAAAATTTATGTTGGAGAAAAAATTTTTAATATCCTTACTCTGCTTGGTGGTAGTGCTTGGCTTTTCAGCCGTTGAAGCCATGGCAGGCAATATTTTGTTCATCGCAGCAATGGATGAGCCATTCATAGCAGGAGACGAGGCGCTCAAAGTCTTCCTGGAAGGTCTTGGGCACACTGTAACGTATTTTGATGACGGTGAAGATGAAGCAACCACTGAGGCTGCCGCTGCCGCCGCCGATGTGGTCTTTATTTCCGAATCGGTAAGCTCCGGCCAAATCAGGACCGAAATTACAGAGGTTGAAGCACCGATGGTCATCACCGAGGCCTGGGGCTATGATGAGATGGGTCTGACGCTCGGCACAGGTGAAGGCCTCGAAGTGGCCACTACAGATATAGAAATCGTCGCACCCGAACACCCTCTGACTGCAGGACTCAGCGGGACTGTGAGTGTTCTGACAGATATTACGGGTGTTCGTGGCGCGGCTCGCTTTACCACCGGCAGGGCCGGAAAAGAGGCCACCGTCATTGCCAGAGCCACCTTATCTGACAGTGTGACTTATGATGTTATTTTTGTTTATGAGAAGGGAGCTACACTGCCCGTACCTCCTGCGGATGGAAGTCCGCGGGTAGCCGCGGATATCCGCGTTTGTCTGGGTTTTGATGAGCAATCGTATCTTTTATGGAATGAGAATGCTTATGCACTGTTAGAAGCGGCGATTAACTTTGCGCTGGGTATAAGAATTCAACCTGAGACCTACAGCCCGACTCCTGCTAACGGTAAGACAGAGGTACCACGGGACGTAGTGCTCAGTTGGAAGCCGGGAATCTATGCCGATAAGCATGATGTGTACTTCGGAACAGCTTTCGACGATGTCAGCGATGCCACGACAACCGTGGATCCGGCCGGTGTTTATATGGGCCGTCAAAGCGAAGCCACCTGTGCTCTCGATCGTCTGGAATTCGGCCAAACTTATTACTGGCGGGTCGATGAAGTCAATGCTCCGCCCGACTCGACGGTCTATAAAGGCGACGTCTGGAGCTTTACGACAGTCAACTTCCTTGTCGTGGACGATTTTGAGAGCTACAATGACCTCAACCCCACTGACCCCAATAGCAACAGGATATTTAGTACGTGGATAGATGGATACGGCACCACGACAAACGGAGCTATCGTTGGTTATGAAAATCCTCCTTTTGTCGAGCAAAGTATTGTTCATGGCGGCGAACAGTCGATGCCATTCTTATACAACAACAGTATGAAATATTCAGAAGTAGAAAGGGCGTTGAGTGGTTCAGCGAGTGACTGGACCAGAGAAGGCGTTGATTCCTTGACTCTGTGGTTCAAAGGCTATCCAGCGTATGTCGGCAGCTTTGTGGAGGCGCCGGCTGGCACTTACACGATGACTGCCTCCGGCGCAGATATCTGGGATAACGCCGATGAGTTCCACTTCGCCTTTAAGGAAATCAACGGCGCCGCAGCGATTACAGCAAAGGTCGAGAGTCTCGAGAACACAGACCCGTGGGCCAAGGCCGGCGTGATGATTCGCGATACGCTTGGGCCGGACTCACGCAATGTAGCACTGCTGGTTACTCCTGAAAATGGCCTCAGGTACCAATATCGTAGCCGCACCGACGGCAGCACGGATAGGTCATTCGTGGAAGGTATTACCGCTCCTCAGTGGGTCAGATTAGAGCGTACAACAGGTGGACTTGTCAGGTCGTTTTATTCGGCAGATGGCACCACATGGACGTTGTTAAGTATGACGGTAATGAGCATGGATATGCCTGTGTACATAGGCTTAGCAGTGACCAGCCATAACGTTGATGCAACCTGTGAGGCCAAATTCTCCAACGTCAGCTTTGGCAACACCAGTGTTGGTCCGCAGTGGACCGATCAGGACATCGGCATGATGAGCAACGATGCCGAGCCGATGTATGTAATTGTTGGAGATGGTAGCGGCACGGCAGCGACGGTGTATCACGACGATCCCAATGCGGTTCAGATAGACACCTGGATGGAGTGGAATATACCGCTGCAAAGCTTCGCAGACCAGGGCGTGGACCTTACCAATGTCAATACCTTTGGTATTGGTTTCGGTGACAGGAACAATCCAAAAGCAGGCGGTTCAGGAACGATATACTTTGATGATATTCGACTGTATCGGCCCAGATGAATTGCTTCGTTGCCAAAGCAGGATTTCGATTTGAGTGCCTTCGTTGCTTCTTGCCCGCCGCCCCGACTCGCGTCGGGAGACGCGGGGGCTGGCGAAGCAAGATATCGGATTTGAGATTGTGGTTAAAACTTAATTATTTTCACTTTATTGAATGAGTAATAATCATGTGTAAAAAATTAACTTATTTTGTCATGGTTGTAGTGGCAATTATGACTATGGCCGCTCATGCCGACACACTCACTAAATTGACGGATGTTACCGTGGTCGATGATGCAATCATTAGCTTTCGGTACGAGGGGATCGAATATGTTGTCGCCGACGGGGATCTGGCACTGGGTACAACGACGCGGTGGTATATCGTCGGGGGCGTTGAGACGTTATGGGTGGATGGGACTCCGGCTCCGCCAGCGACGGTGAGCGGAACGTCGAGCGTTAAGTCGGGCGACATAGGCCCGAAAGCCGACAACTTCCTGTTCAGGTTGAACGGGAGCAATGACATATCATCAATCGACGGGATCGACTTCCAAGAAACGGTTTTTCCGTTCCTGACGAATACTTTCTTCCACTTCGAGCGAGGCGGCAACGACACGGGTACGTGGCAGGCGATTCTTGCGGACGGCTCGCTCGCAGCGCCGGTTCAGTTCAGCGGCGCGACCCATTATGGTGACACGGGAGTTAACGTGGGTGGTCAGAATGCCTACGGTGTGGTTTTCACGACGGACGTGCCGGTGAAGGGTGTGCGAATCACGGCATCGGGACACGATACGCTCAGTATTTCGGCACCGACCCCGCTACCTGTTTTAGCCTCTCTCCCAAATCCTCCGGACAAGGCCACAGATGTGCCTCGTGACGTGGTTCTTGGCTGGACGCCGGGAATCTTCGCGCCGCCGGTCAATGGGCATAAAGTTTACATTAGCGAGAACTTCAGCGACGTAAACGACGGCATCGGTGGCGTGGCTCAGGATGCCAACAGCTATGCTCCCCCACAACGCCTTGAGCTGGACACGACTTACTACTGGCGCATCGACGAGGTTAATGGGCCGCCAGACTATACGGTATACCAGGGCAGTGTTTGGAGTTTTACGACCGAGCCCATTGCTTATGCCATCGAGAATGTAAATGCCACAGCTTCCAGCGCGCAGAACGCAGATATGGGCCCTGAAAATACCATCAACGGCTCGGGACTGGATGACAGTGGTTTATTGCATAGTAAAGAGTCTGAGAGTATGTGGCTTAGCAATATTGAACCGCTGGGAGCCTGGATCGAATTTCAATTCGACAAGGTTTACAAACTGCACGAGATGTGGGTATGGAATTCTAATCAAACGATTGAGCTTGCTGTCGGTTTCGGGCCCAAAGATGTTACGGTCGAGTATTCGACAAACGGTATCGACTATGCGACATTGGGTACTACTCATGAATTTGCCCAGGCGCCTGGTGCGGACGGCTATGCTCACAATACCAATATTGATTTGGATGGTGTAGCAGCAAAGTATGTCAGGCTTACCGTCAACAGCAACTGGGGAGGCATCGTGCCCCAATATGGTCTCAGTGAGGTGCGCTTCTTCTACATACCCGTGCGTGCAAGGGAACCTTACCCGGATTCCGGGGCAACGATTGTTGATGTGGATGTGGTCCTTGGCTGGAGGGCGGGCAGAGAGGCAGCTCAGCATGATGTGTACCTTAGCACCGACGAACAGGCTGTAATAGACGGTACTGCCCCTGTTACCACCGTGGCCGAGACCAGCTATGGTCCCTTATCCCTCGATTTAGACACGGCTTACTACTGGAAGATTAACGAGGTCAATATGGCCGAGACCCCCACAACGTTGGATGGCGACCTCTGGAATTTTACGACACCCGCATATCTTGTTGTGGACGATTTCGAGAGCTACAATGACCTTGACCCTGAAGACCCGGCGAGCAAGAGGATATTTAGCGTGTGGACAGACGGATGGCAGATCCCGACAAACGGCTCTATCGTTGGTTATGATCAACCTTCTTTTTGCGAGCAAACTATCGTTCACGGTGGTAAGCAGTCGATGCCGTTGTTCTACAACAACACCGGCGGCGCAGCATATTCGGAGGCGGAGCTGCCGCTGAGTCCGCCGCAGGATTGGACTAAAGCCGGCATTGCGACATTGGTTTTGTACTTCCACGGTGCTGAAGGGAACACCGGCCAGTTGTATGTGAAGCTCAACGGCTCCAAGGTGGTCTATGACGGTGATGCGGGCGACATAGCGAGACCACGATGGAACCAGTGGAATATCGACCTTGCATCAGTTGGCACGAACCTGCAGAATGTCACGAAGCTAAGTATCGGGATTGACGGCAATGGTGCCAGCGGTACATTGTACTTTGACGATATTCGGCTGCAGGGCGCGATTAGTCTGCCAGCGGCTATAGCGGCTATCACGATCGGCCCAATTGCCAGTCTGGAAGCTGAAGTTGATCCCGCCGACCCCAGCACGCTGGTGGCGATACTTAAGATTAACGGGAATGATGCGAAGGATTTGATTTTAGGGACGACCACTGCCGATTTTGAGAAATGGCCGGAACACCCGGCAGCTGATGCGGATAACCTCGATCTGACCACATACGCCAGTTTGGATGATTCGACAGTCATAAAGACTGTGTTTGCTCAGCCGGTGACCACCATCTTCATGATGGAAAGGGGCGCCAACGACAGTGGTTTCTTACAGCCGATTGATGCAAATGGCAATCCAATCGGTTATAAGGTGGAGTTCACAGCGGCTGACTTCCAATTACCGGACACGGGCTTAAAGATAGTCGGCCAGAATGCGGGTGGCATAGTAATCGAGTCAGACGTGCCGATTAACGGGCTTATGATTCTCCCGCCGGAAGGAGCCAACATGGGCATTGACCCTGCGAGCATTTCGGCCATCGTTGCCCAGTAGTATGCAGGAGGTCGCTGCCGATATGCTATTGAATCGGTCAAAACTATGGCCGATGTGCTGAAGGAAAATATTCCCGACGATAAACACGGCCGTACATCAACGTAGATAGAAGCCCGTGCTTAATTTGTCCTCTCACTATAGAAGGATATGCTCGATGTTATTGCGAGCAAAGCGAAGGGGCCAATAATCAATTATAAAAGGTCCTATACCGATTGATTCGGTATAGGACCCGAATTGATGCGGATCCATTGACCTATAGTCTGTCATTACGGTTGCGGTCACAGTCCCGATGTATCGAGAGCAAGCCGCTGAACCAGCAACGTCGTTT
>CAYGBH010000052.1:0-14825 GCA_964348055.1 uncultured Pirellulales bacterium | reverse complement strand
TTCTCGCCCTTCAGGAAAGAATAGAACAGGAGCTCAACAGCAATCCTGTTTTGGAGATAGCCGAGCCGTCAAATCCTGAAGATACCGAATCTGTCGAAGAGCGGACTGAAGATGATATAGCCGAGAAAGACTTGGTCGTAGATACGGATAACAACAAGGCCGAAGACTTTGAACGCCTTGGCAGCCTTGGTGATGATTTTGGTGATTTTCGGGACTATATGGGCCAGGCAGGCCCTTTGCGTGGGCGGGTTGCCAGTGACGAGCCTGACAGAAAACTTGAGGCGATAAAGAATACCGCCGCCCCTCCTCAATCGCTGCACGAATATCTGATGGAGCAGTGGCGATTGGTGGAGGCTGAGGAGCCGGTGAAAAAAGCCGGCAGTATGATTATAGATTATCTCGACGACAAAGGGTATCTGACCGTAAGATTGGAACAGTTGCACAACAAGGACAGGGGTGATTTCACTATCGATGATTTGAAAGAGGCGCTGGAGCTTGTGCAGGGATTGGAACCTGCGGGTGTCGGTGCACGGGATCTGAGAGAATGCCTGCTTATCCAAATAGCCCGGAACAACGAAGAAGGGACGCCGGATATGAGCTTTGAATATCGTCTGATTTCCGAGCATATGGATGAGCTGCTTGAAAATCGTTTGCCGGATATCGCCAAGAAGATGAATTGCAGAATCGATGCAGTCAATCAGGCTATCGAGCGTATGAGCAAACTTGACACCTCACCGGGCCTGCAAATCAGCCGAGACCGAAACCATCCTATTACCCCCGACGTAATAGTGGAATCATCCGATGATTCTGGTGAATATTTAGTACGATTGGCTGACTCTGATTTGCCGCGCTTGAGAATAAATGACTACTATGCAAAAATGGCAAAGGACGGGGAGGTTAGTGAAAAAACAAGGAAGTTTTTGCGGAATAATCTGCGTTCTGCTCAATGGATTATGGATGCAATAGAGCAGCGAAAGAATACGCTGCTGAAAGTGACCAAGGCGGTAGTGAAATATCAGAAGGATTTTTTCGAAAACGGGCAGCTGCATCTTCGTCCTCTGCCGATGTCAAAAGTCGCAGATGATGTCGGTGTGCATCTGGCTACCGTATCCAGAGCCGTTGCCGGCAAATACGTCCAGTGCTCCTGGGGGGTATTGCCGCTGCGGAAATTCTTTAGCGGCGGTATGAAAGATGTTAACGGCGAAGGGCGCAGCTGGGAGGCTATACGAGCCAAACTACAGCAGATTATCGACGCGGAAGATAAAACCAAGCCATTAAGTGACGATAGAATACGCAAGAAATTGGCAGAGGCCGGCATTAAAAATCTGGCCAGACGAACCGTCGCAAAATATCGCAAGCTGTTAAACATCCCCGCAGCAAGGTTTAGAAGAAAATATTAACTTCGTGACCCATGGCTCGTGTTGCACGATGCGCGGTGTGTATCGCGCATATCGTATCGCGTTTTACAGATTCCTCATTCAGGTGCCAGGGCCTTCATATTCTTCCAGTATTTTTGAAACTGATGCCGACCGGTTCTTGTAATCCTGTATGATGTGTGGGGAATCTTGCCTCGAAATTCCTTTTTGACCTCGATAAAACCAGCCGTTTCGAGCTTACTGATATGGGTTGCCAGGTTCCCTTTAGTGACGCCCAGCATTGTCAGCAAGAAATTGAAGTCAACCTCTTTAGCGGAGGTCAAAATCTTCAAAATCGCTAATCGCACCGGCTCATGCACAACCCTGTTAATACTGTTATGAATCTGATTTACTTGCTTGCTGCTCACCAAACGGCCTCATTTCTTTTATCTTCCGCAAAATTTTGCGATTATATATATGAACCACCAATGCCGTAATCAAACTGGCTCCAGCTATGTAAATCATTAAAGCAACAAAACATGAATACAGCCAACCCTTACCGGAAAATGGAGTTGGCGTACCCGCTGCCGTTACCGCTGCTTCGAACAACAACAGCACGCAAAACACTACACCCAATGGTCTATTTTTCTCTTTGCTACTTGCATAGAACACAAAAAATCCCAAGCTCACTAATGCCACTGTCAAAGCCCAGCGAACCGGCATTATCTCCACTGCGTTTAGTGTTACCGGACCTAAAAATCCAACCATATATGCAACACATGCCCAGATTGAAACCTTTTTCTGTTTTAGCTCTATTTGGCCCTCCTTATTGTAGAAACGCCTCTCATATCTCGGGAACACCTTAAACATCAGCCATAAGCCCACAACAGTCACACCAGCAAGCAACAGTATCACTATAGCAGCCAACCACCATGTTGTTTTCCAAAACAGTAATTGCATCAACACCACAGACACGACTGTGCCTATCATTACCAACGCTACGAACAGCAAAAGACCGAGCGACCGACTCTGGGCATATCGGTCCACCAGCCGGCCTAAATTTTCCAATACCTCCTTCTTTTTCTCTTTCTCAATATCAACTGACATTTTTATTTTTTCCTAAAAACCAGTTTTTAATACAAACTAATTTTAAACCATTACCACAGCCCTGTCAATCGCTAAAATAAATTTTTTTTGCAATATTTGGTGAAATCTCAAGCCTGCTCTTGCGGCCTTAAATCAGCGTTGAAATGACAGCGGCAAGGGGCCTTTTTAATTTGGGCTGAATTTGCTTGCAATATCGGGCAGAGGCGATGTATAGTAAAAAATAATAAGTGAGTGGATGAGCCAATGAATGGGTAGGTTGAAGGGTAAACAGATATGCTCATTTGCGCATATACGCTATAGGAGTTTGCAAGATGGATCCTGCAATTTTCAAGGCATACGATATAAGAGGCATTTATCCTGACCAGCTCAACGAAGAAGGTGCGTGGAAAATCGGCTGCGCCACTGCGCGGTTTTTACGGTCGATGCTTAGCGGTTACGAGCGGGGCCAGGCTAATGCGCAGTCGCTGTGCGTCGGTCGCGATATGAGAACACATAGCGGGGCGATAGCCAAGGCACTTATTGAAGGAATGAACGTCATGGGGGCGAATGTGATTGATATAGGAGTGATTGACACGCCGCAGATGTATTTTGCAATCAATCATTTTGGCACGTGCGGCGGCGTTCAGGTTACGGCTTCGCATAATCCGGCCAAGTATAACGGCTTCAAGATTTCCGGTCTGCGTGCCATGCCGATCGGTGTCGATACCGGCTTAAAGGATATAAAGCATATCGCAATGGCCTTACTTCATACAAAAGGCAAAGCTACCGGCTCGGTGAAGAAATATGACCTGACCGACGAATACAAAAATCACGTGCTGAAGTTTCTCAGGCCGAACACAAGAGGGCTGAAGGTTGCTATTGACGCTTCCAACGGAATGGCGGGCAAGATGGTGCCGGCGATTTTTGGTGGTTTGCCGGTGGAAATAATCGGCCTTAACTTTGAGCATACCGGCCAGTTCAAACATGAGCCGAACCCGCTGGTTGAGGAAAATTTAGCGGAAGTAAAAGCGGCGGTAAAGGAAAAAGGATGTGATTTCGGGGTTTGTTTTGACGGTGATGGTGACAGGTTGATGATGGTCGATGAGAAAGGCGATACTTTCGGCTGTGATTTGCTGACGGCTTTAATGGTGCCGTATTTTCTGAATAAAGTGCCGAGGTCAACGGTTGTTTATGACCTGCGCAGCAGCCGGGTCGTTGTGGAAGAGATTATCAAGCACGAAGGCACACCGCGCAGGCAGCGGGTCGGACACGCTTTTATGAAGAAGGCCATGCGCGATTCGCACGCCATATTCGGCGGTGAGCTTTCCGGACACTTTTATTATCGCGACAACTACTACACCGATTCAGGCTTGATTACACTGGTGCATGTATTAAACATTGCCAGCGAGGCTGACGTGCCGATAAGCGAGCTAATCAGGCCGTTGCGAAGATACCACAGCAGCGGCGAGATAAACTTCGAGGCCGATGACAAGCAGGTCAAAATGGATGAACTTGCACGAAGATACAGCGACGGCCACATCGACCGCTTAGACGGTATTACTATCGGATATAAAGACTGGTGGTTTAATTGTCGGCCGAGCAATACTGAGCCGCTGCTGCGACTAAATGTAGAGGCCGTGAGCAAAGAGCTGCTCGATGAAAAACTCTCCGAAATCGAGGGACAGCTCGGTAGGCCGGTTTGATTTGCCCGTGTTGAGTACGATACCTGCCCTTGCGGGAAAGACAAAGGAAGTAACGAATAATGGAAGTGCATACAA
Organism: uncultured Pirellulales bacterium; assembly: GCA_964348055.1. Classification (GTDB taxonomy): domain Bacteria; phylum Planctomycetota; class Phycisphaerae; order Sedimentisphaerales; family Anaerobacaceae; genus JAUXAL01. Next base: position 10,606 of record CAYGBH010000052.1, on the reverse strand, counting down.
AGACATACCAGACGCCAAACGGTCCGGTTGAAGGAGTGCAGACCAAATGGACGGGGTTTAATATTCTATTGGTGACCGGCCGTAAAGGATTTTTGGCTTGTCCTGCGATTGATGCCAAGACCTGTGACCGATACGGTGTAGCTGCGGCGATAGTGGAAAGCACGCCGGATAATCCGATAGGCACGCTCGAACGTTTTCCAGACCGCAAGATTACAAAGGCGAATGCAAAAGCCGAAGCCCTGGGTATCAAAGAGGGTATGAGAGTCAGCGATGCCTTTGCGCTTATTGCGTAAGGTTGTAAGAAAGCGGGGGCAAGTCACTAAGGTAGGAGATTATTATGACTCGTGACTGTCTGTCGAGGCGGCAATTGTTGGTCGGTACCGGTGCAGCTGTCATGACCTCGGGCGGGGTCCAGCGTACTGCCATCGCTGCTGAGGAGGCTGGCAAAATTAACCGCAGCCACACAGCACCGTTTCGTTACTGTTTCAACACCAGCACTATCCGTGGACAAAAGCTGAGTTTGGACAAAGAGGTCGAAATTACTGCTAAGGCCGGCTATGACGCCATAGAGCCCTGGGTCAGCAAAATACATGAGTATGCCAAGATCGGTGGTAGCCTTACTGAGATGCGCAAGCGCATCGCCGACCACGGGCTGACGGTTGAAAGCGCCATCAGCTTCCTTCGCTGGGTTGTGGATGACGATGCCGAGCGGGCCAAGGGCCTGGAACAGGCTAAGCGTGACATGGATATATTGGCCCAAATTGGCGGCAAGCGTATAGCTGCGCCTCCGGCAGGCGCCAACCGCACCGAGGGACTCGATCTTATGAAAGCAGCCGAGCGGTATAGGGTGCTGTTGGAACTCGGTGAAAGCATGGGTGTCGTCCCGCAGCTCGAGATATGGGGTTCTTCAAAGAACCTGTACCGATTGGGCCAGTCGATGTTCGTCGTGATTGAAAGCGGCCACCACAAGGCCTGCCTGCTACCAGATGTTTATCATATCTACAAGGGCGGTTCGGACTTCAATGGCCTAAAACTGCTCAGCGCCCGAGCTATTGCGGTTTTTCACTTGAATGACTACCCGGCCGAGCCACCGCGTGAGGCGATAAGGGACCGTGACCGTATCTATCCTGGTGACGGCATCGCACCGCTAACACAAATTCTTAGCGACCTGCACGCCACTCGTACCCCCTTTCCTGTCTTCGACAGAAGACAAGGGGGTTATGCGAGTGCAGGCGATAACAGCAGGCTGGTACTATCGCTGGAACTTTTCAATCCGACTATGTGGAAGCAGGACCCGCTGACGGTAGCGAAGACCGGCCTGGCGAAGATGAAGACCGCGGTAAACAAAGCATTAGGTGCCAGCTAAAGTATCGGAAAGGAAGGCCGATTATGAGAACCAAAAAGTATTATATGGTTTTGGCAATTTTTACCGGCATTTTATGTATTTGGGTTCCTGCAGAGCGGGGTCCTTCTGCTCTGGGTCAAATAGAGCTGCCTCCGCAGCACGATGAGCCCTTCTTGATTGACCGGGTTAGCTCGGCTCTAAGCGGGATAGAGCAATTATATGTTGACCTTTCATCAGATACGCGGATTTCGCATGTAGCTATTACAACACTACAAGATATACACCAAAAAGTTGAACACAGATTGGATAAGGCCGGTATTAAAATAGTATCAAGGCCTTTTCTGGATTCAAGGCCTATTTCGTCCTTAACAGATGTAGAACCTTCTCGTGTGGCAAAGCTGAGAATTGATATAGGCACTCTCAGAATAGAAGATTCTCAACAGTACGTTTTCCACATTCAAACATCATTGGTTAGAGATGTTTATTTATCACAAAATCCCACACTCCCTATTAAGGCTGATGTTTGGAAAGTAGAGCCGGTAATGCAGGCGGTATCGGTAAAACATATGCCTGCTCAAGTCACTGATGAGGTGCTGGAACAGGTTGAATTCTTTATCCTTGCTTACAAAGCAATCAAACCCCAAGGCAGGCAGCCCTCCAAAGCCGGGACAAGTCGGACTGATTTATTGAAGGCCACAGAAAAACAAACCAAAACAGCAGCTGAGTCGGTAGTAGCCGAATACAGATATGTAGCATCCAAAAATAGCAGTGTGTTCCACAGGCCCCAGTGTCGCTGGGCAAAGAAAATCTCACCAGAAAATCTTGTAAATTATAACAGCAGAGACGAAGCCACAAAGGCCGGCAAAAGGTCCTGCAAACAGTGTAAGCCGTAGAAATGGGGGCCAAATTCGGTGCTACGATTGTGGTTCTCTTGCGGCCGGAAGTAAAAACAATATAATGAGTGTCGCGCGATACTCGATGCTCGATACTATATATTCGTAAAATCGAGAATCCTGAATCAAGAAACGAGAATATGGGTTCTAAAGTATATTTTATTAAGGCCTCTGTTGATGATGGTGAGCAGGTGCTCTCTAAGAAGGCGGTAAGATTGTTTAAGGCCGGAGGTTTCGCGGAATGCTTTAAGGAAAATGATTTTACGGCTGTTAAAGTTCATGTCGGGGAAGATGGCAACAACACATACTTAACCGCTTCCTGCATCAAGGGGCTGGTGGACAGGCTGCTCGCGTTGAAAACAAAGCCGTTTGTGACCGATGCCAGTACCTTGTATGTCGGCCGGAGGCACAATGCTATCGACCACACTATTTTAGCTGCCGAGCACGGCTTTAGTTTGAGTGAACTGGGGATACCATTTATCCCAACAGATGGATTGTTTGGGGCCTCTGAAGCCGCCGTGCAAATCAATGGTGAGCTTAATAAGGAAGTCTTTATCGCATACGATATTATAAGATGCCAGTCGATTCTTTCAGTGGCTCATTTTACCGGCCATCCCGCGACATGTGCGGCAGCTACGCTGAAGACCTTAGGGATGGGTTGTGCAAGCAGAAAGGGCAAGATGAAACAGCACGCGGCTCTTACGCTTAAAATCGGCAATGACTGCATACGTTGCGGCGAATGTTTTAAACACTGTCCGGCTGATGCGATTAGGCTCGATGGTGTCAAGTCGCATATCGACCAGGACAAGTGCATCGGCTGTGCGGAGTGTCTGACGGTGTGCAGATTCGGTGCGGTGGAATGCGATTGGGGCCAGGAGTGTGAAGAATTGCAAAAAAGTATGGCCGAATATGCACTGGGGACACTGAAAGGTAAAGAGAACAGGGCTGCATTTTTCAATTTTATAATATCAGTTACTAAAGGTTGCGATTGTTTCGACAAGGCGGATATGCCTAAAATAGTCGACGATATAGGCATAGCTGCTTCGAGAGACCCTGTGGCTGTTGATAAGGCGGCGGTGGATTTGGTGGAAAGCAAGAGTGGCAGGAAGCTGGCGGAATTGCTGGAGAACGACGAACTCGACCCGTGTTACCAGATTGAGCACGCTGAACGCATCGGCCTGGGCAGCGCTAATTACGAGCTTATAAAAATCAAGTAGTGCAGCGCCAAAATTGTATCGGTTGCGGCGCTTAAGATTGTCTGGACATGGTGGTCTTTCAGATTACGCTTGATTTTATGCCGCGGACAAATTATTTTGGTGCTGCTTAAGTTTGAGGATTTAGTATGTCTCTGGGGCAAATAATAAGAAAAAAACGTGAGCAGTTGAATCTGACACTGGACGAGGTCAGCAGCCGCGTCGGGTTTTCCAAGCCGTACCTGTCCACCATTGAAACGGGCAAGGTAAAGAACCCTCCCGGCGACGAGCTGCTGACAAAGCTTGAGAAGACTCTTGGGTTTGAATCGGGTCTGCTGTTGCGCATTGCTCATATAGAAAAGCTTCCCTCTGATGTTCGTCAGGAATATGAATCGGCTGAGGCAGAAAATGAGAAATTACGGCAGTTTATCAAGAATCTCATTCACCAGAAAGCTGATATAGCGCGGCTGGGCGATTTTCTTGCTGAAAGCAAATTGGACATTGAGCAGGCCGGTCCGGCCCTGTCGGCCGGGCGATTGGTGCCGGTGATAAACAAAGTTTCAGCTGGCTATCCGAGCGATTTCAACGATTTGGATTACCCTGTGGGCGTAGCCGACGATTACGTTCGCTGTCCGGATTTGCACGACCCGAATGCCTTTGCTGTTCGGGTTGTCGGCGATTCAATGGAGCCGAAGTTCCGCCAGGGCGATATTGTGATCTTCTCACCGGCGGCCGAGGTGCATAATGGAGATGACTGTTTTGTCCGTTTTGCGATGCCGCACGAGACGGCCTTTAAGAGGGTGTTCTTTGAGCCGGATAATAAAGTTCGACTCCAGCCGAGAAACGAAAAATATTCCCCCACAATCGTTGACGGCAAACGCATCAACGGCTTATACCGGGCCATCATAAAATACGAGAGATTATAATAATCATATCAAATTCGCTATTGTTTAGCAGTAGCCGGCACGGCTATTTTCCATGAGATAAGACCAGGATTGTTCCTATTTTGACAAGAACTAAACCGTCGTCGTGCCGACGACTAAAAAGTTTAATATTCTTATCGTTAAACCGGCCTTTGGCCAGCGACGGCCAAGACTAAGGCGAAGACTTTTGAAGCACCGGCCTGTTTTAATGTCTTTGCACACTCGTTCAGCGTTGCACCGGTGGTTTTGATATCATCAACAAGACAAATCTTTCGATTGGCGAAACTATGTCCATAACGGACTGCAAAAGCCCCGGCAACATTTTTAGCACGCGCAGCAGCGGTTGCCATTACCGGCTGAGACTTGGTTCGGCGGATTCGGACGAGGTCGGTGCTGATTTTGGCTGAGGGGTGCCTTAATTTCCTGGCTAAAAGCTGCGATTGATTATAGCCGCGAACTAATCGCCTGGACCAGTGCAGGGGGACAGGGACGAAAAGTTCTATATCATTGTAAAAGCCACATCCCTGCAGGGCGGAATTGGCTAAAAAGCCCAGGACCGAATCCAGTTCTGTCCGGTTATTTTTGAAGCTCAATATCATTTTTTGCAGGCTCTGGGCATAGACGCCGGCTCGAGCTATTTGGTCAAAACGTATTTCTTTGCCTTGGCAGTCGGGGCAGAGACCTTCCAACAGGGCGAATTTACTGACATCTCGGCCGCAGCGCGGGCAGTAATCGGCACCGGCGCAGACCAGAAGCTGCTCCCAGCAATTTTGGCACAGGCTATTGTCGGTTTCACAAATGCTTTCGCGGCAATTGATGCAGACTGGGGGCCAAAAGAGCTGGTTTAAGCTTTGCAGAGCAAAGGTGGCGGCTTGTTTTACGAGGATAAAAGTTCGTTTTGGTTTTGCTGTATCCACGCTGGCAATTATACAAAGGCAGTCAAGATTAACCACAGAGAAAACATGAAAGCCAGGCCTGCCGTTGGTTAGTTTGAGCGGATATCGCCTTGTTATAAGGAAAAGTGGTTGTATATTCAGTTTTACTGATGCAAAAAGAGTTTTATAGAGATGATGGTGTAAGGTTGTTATTTTGTAAGTTCTTTATTAACAATATGTTGCATTCCTCTATTCGGTAACGGCTGTGATGTTTTTGGAATCCGGCGTTGACTATTGGGATTTTAGCTGTTATAATTGCTACAATTAGGCTTGTATGGCAAAAACGACAAAAAAAACCGGAAAGAAACAGAACAGAAAAACCCTCTCCAAGGTTGCCAAGGTCAAGCGCAAAGAGCCTTTTAGCAGCTACCAACGGGCTATTGATTACTTGTTTGAGAGAACTGACTACGAAAAGCAGGAGCGTCTGCGCTATAATGTTACGACGTTCAACCTCGAAAGGATGGAGAAACTGCTTTCGTTAATAGGCAACCCTCATAAGAAAATCCATACAGTTCATATAGCCGGCACAAAAGGAAAGGGCTCGACAGCTACGATGCTGGCCAAGATGCTCGAGGCGAACGGCTATAAGGTTGGATTATACACATCGCCGCATGTGGTACATTTGCATGAGCGGATTGTAGTCAATTCCCAAATGATTAGCGACTCGCAAATGCGTGGCTTGTTGAATCGTCTTTATGATCCGGTTGAGAAACTATCAAAAACTGACCCTCCCACTTTCTTTGAGATTATGACGGCTCTGGCATTCATGCATTTTGTTGATAAGTCAGTTGATATTGCGGTGATTGAAACCGGTTTGGGCGGCAGACTGGACAGTACCAACGTTATTAAGCCCGAGGTCGTTGGTATAACTAATTTGAGTATTGACCATCCACATCAGCTTGGAGACACTATCGATAACATTGCCAAGGAGAAAGCCGGGGTTTTCAAGCGTGGTGTGCCGGTAATTACCGTTCAGCAGGAACCGGCTGCAATGCGCGTTCTAAGATCGCACGCCAATGCTGTCAAGGCACCGTTGAGCGTAACCGGCAGCGATATAGATTTTTCGCATCGATTTGAAACGTCACGTGAGCACGGGCCGCATACGAGAATCTGCCTGACGACACCAACGAGTAAATTTGAGCATCTGCGAGTGCCACTGCACGGCAGACATCAGGCAATCAACTGTGGTCTGGCGCTGGCTATGCTCGATAAACTCAAATCAAGCGGCTACAAGATAGACAACGAAAAGGCAACTGAGGGACTTCATAGGGTGTCATTGGCCGGCCGAATGGAGATGATTTGCGATGATCCGAGGATTATGATCGATGCTGCTCACAATGCAGCGAGCATTCGAGCTTTGATTTACGCAATAGGCCAGAATATTCCTTATGATTCTATGGTGGTAATCTTCGGCTGCAACAATGACAAAGATGTTACAGGGATGCTGCGGGAATTGCAATACGGAGCTGACAAAGTGATTTTTACACGCAGCAACTCGGCGAAAGCGATGTCTCCGCAAGAATTGGCTGATAAGTACGCGGAAATATGCGGGAAGATGTACCAGACGGCTGCCAGTTTAGGTGAGGCATTGGGGCTTGCGAAAAGCGCTGTCAGCAAAGAAGACCTGATTTGTATTACCGGCAGTTTTTATCTCATCGGCCAGGCGAAAATGCGTTTCCAGCCAAACCGGTCACTTCCGGCCAGCTAACTTCCGACCATGCACGGCGGCAAAAGACGCAAATCTCTTATCAACAAAGATAAGGAATACTCTTTCGGCGCCATTGCTGCGATTTTCAATTTGCAATAGCAAAGAATCTGGGTTATAAAATCGTTTCTTTAGCATTATCAGTTCAGGAAAGCAAAGATGCGTCGGAGATTATGAGCGGCAAGAACGGAAAAAAATGTTTGTAAAAGGGAATTAGTGATGGCGGAAGTGAGAAAATATATCGGGGTCGACCTCGGAGCCGAGAGCGGCAGAGTGATGCTTGGTTCGGTTTCGGCTAATAAACTTGTTCTGAAGGAAATCCATCGTTTCGATAACGGGCCGATTGAAGAAAGAAGCTCACTGCGGTGGGATTTTAACAGGCTGCTTTCCGAAGTTAAGACAGGTATAAGCAAAGCGGTGAAAACTGCACGCGCGCAGGTCTGGGGTATCGGTATCGATAGCTGGGGCGTTGATTTCGGCCTGCTGGACGCCGATGGGAGACTGATTGAGAATCCTTACCACTATCGCGACAAACGAACCAACGGAATGATGGAAAAGGCGTTTGAGCTGATGAGCAAGCGCGAGATTTATGAAAATACAGGTGTGCAGTTTATGCAGTTTAACAGCGTCTATCAACTGCTTGCGATGCGTTTGGGCAATTCGGTTGCCTTAGCCAAAGCAAAGTATCTGATTTTTATGGCTGATTTGTTCAGCTACTATTTGTGCGGCAAGATTTTCGGAGAATACAGTCTTGCGAGCACCTCACAATTTATGGATATGCGAACCGGTCAATGGTCAAAAGAAGTTCTGGATAAACTTTCTTTGCCGATTGGCATCCTGCCGAGAATCATCCGGCCCGGGACGGTGGTGGGGCAGTTGGGCGCCAGGATTGGGAGTGAACTTGGCTGCGGGCCTATCCCTGTTGTTGCGATTGGCTCGCACGACACGGCTTCAGCCGTTGCTGCTGTGCCGGCTGGAGACAGCAACTGGGCGTATCTTTCATCAGGGACATGGTCTCTGATGGGTGTAGAGGTGCCGCAGGCAGTTATTAACGAAAAGAGCTTTGAATATGAGTTCACAAATGAGGGGGGGGTTGAAAATACGATTCGCCTTTTGAAGAACATAATGGGACTATGGCTGATGCAGGAATGCAAAAGGCAATGGCAGAGAGAGGGGACAGACCTATCCTACGCTGAGCTGTCAGCTATGGCAGAGAAAGCCGAACCGTTTGCCCGTCATATTGACGTTGATTACAGCGGATTCCTTGCGCCCGGTGATATGCCGAAAAGAATAAATGATTATCTGATCCATACAGACCAAGCGGCAATCGACGACAAAGGGCAGATGATAAGGACGATATTGGAGGCTCTGGCGTTTAAGTATCGGCTGGTGCTTGGGAGAATCGAAGATGTTATAGGCAAAGTAGTCGACTGTCTGCATATCGTTGGCGGCGGTATGCAGAACGAACTTTTGAACCAGTTTGCCGCTAACGCGACGGGCAAGAAAGTGATAGCCGGACCGGCAGAAGCTACTGCAACCGGCAATATCCTGATGCAGGCCAAGGCGACAAGACAGATTAAAACCCTGGCAGAGGCCAGAGAAATTGTCCGCAATTCATTTGACCTCAAGGAATATCAGCCGCAGGATGTCTCATTCTGGGATGAAAGATACAATGAGCTAAAGTGCCTAAAGTGAGCTAAAGTGAAAAGTTGTAATTTTAGGCACTTTAGTCACTTCAAACTTTAGGCACTTTTGGAAAGGTATGAAATTGATAGAAGACCTTGAGCGCAAGTTAGATAGTTTCGATCCTGCTGAACGAAAGAAGGCCTTAATGTCACTGTGTGAAAAGGTAGCGAGGGGCCAAATCAGTCTGCCTAAGCCAAACTCGTCGGTTAACATGCATTGTCATACCTTTTTCTCCTACAATACCTACGGCTATTCGCCGAGCAAATTTGCCTGGCTGGCCCGTAAGGCTGGATTAGCCGTTGCAGAAGTGGTGGATTTTGATGTGCTCGATGCTCTGGAAGAATTCCTTGAGGCTGGCAGGATGCTCGGCCTAAAGGCTTGTGCCGGACTGGAGACGCGCGTTTTCGTACCGGAATTTTCCGAAAGAGTAATTAACTCACCCGGTGAGCCGGGCATCTCATACCACATGGGGGTTGGATTTCCCAGCGCCAATTTAGAAGATGAGCAGGCTGTATTCTTGCTCGCCCTGCATGAAATGGCACAGCAGAGAAATCGAGACTTGATGGGCCGTGTGAATAGACACCTTCGGCCGGTTAAGTTGGATTTTGAGCAAGACGTGCTTGTTCTGACGCCGTCAGGCAATCCGACCGAGCGTCATATCTGCCTGGCCTATGCCCGCAAAGCAAGGGAAGTCTTCGATGATGATAATGCGATGCAGCAGTTCTGGTCTAAGAAGTTGGGCGTGGAAGTGGAATCGTCACAACTGCCGGAGGGCAGAGAATTGTTGAACACAATTCGTGCCAAAACTATGAAGCGCGGCGGAGTCGGATATGTGCTGCCCGACAAAGGCTCGTTTCCAAAGCTATCTGATACAAACCAATTCCTGCTTGCGGCTGGGGCGATTCCAACAGTGACGTGGCTCGATGGGACCAGCGAAGGTGAAAAGGCCATCGAAGAGCTTCTGGAAGTAGCTATGAGTACCGGCTCAATGGCAATTAATGTTATTCCGGACCGCAACTACGGTCCGGCAATGGGAGATGAAAAGCTCAAAAACCTTTATGAGGTAATTGAAATAGCCGAAAAGCTGCATCTGCCTGTTGTAGAGGGAACAGAGATGAACAGTCCGGGACAGAAATTTGTGGACAGCTTCAACACAGAGGAGTTGGCGCCCTTGGTGCCGGTATTCTTGAAAGGTGCGCATATCGTTTACGCCCATTCGGTACTCCAACAAAAATGCGGGCTGGGATATACCAGCAATTGGGCTAAGAAAAATTTTAACAGTGTTGCAGAAAAAAATAAATTCTTCCAGGTCCTTGGAAGCACGCTTGAACCGCAGCACGAAGATAGACTTGCCGGTTTAAGCGAGGATGCAACTGCTGAGGAAATATTAGCCAAGATTAGCCAAGATTAGCAATTGATAGCGGCTGTCATTGCGAGGTCTGTGAAACAGGCCGTGGCAATCTCATTCATTGCACATTAGATTGCTTCGTTGCACTCGCAATGACGGCAGGAAAACAGTAATTATGGCAAACATACCCCAAACGCAAGACGCAGTACAGTTGGTTGGGCCGGATGAGCTTGTCCTGAATTGTTCGAAAGAGGTTTTCAGGCCCGGCCGGCACCAGATTCTTTGTCGTGTCGAGGCGGTTGGACTTTGTTTTTCCGACCTTAAATTGCTAAAGCAGTTTTCCTCACATGTTCGCAAGAGCGAAATAGTATCCGGCATTGACCCGGAAGTGCTTAAAGAGATACCCAGCTATGTCCCCGGCGAAGCTGCGACCGTGCCGGGGCACGAGACTGTGGTTAGAATTGAGGCAATCGGCCCCGGCGTAGAAAGATTCAGGCCCGGCGGCCGTTTCCTTGTGCAGACCGATTACCGCTGGCTGCGGACCGCCAGCTCTAACGGCGCATTCGGATACAATTTCG
>CAYGBH010000051.1:0-15236 GCA_964348055.1 uncultured Pirellulales bacterium | reverse complement strand
GAAGGAGAAGCATTTCGGTGTTATGGCAGACGTCTGAGAACCTGTGTAACTCGTGCTCGAGATATTCCAAGATAGCGGGCTAAATCAGCCTGGGTTTCGATGCCATTTGCGCCTATCATAGCTTGCCATTGCTCTGCCAGCCGAAGTGCTTGGCCCGTAATCTCATCTCGCGACATTTTGGCTTTTCTCAGCCTGTGAGAGGGCGGATTTAGGGAGAATACGACCGATTGTTGCCGTCTATAGGCGTAAAAAGCGAACTTTATGGTAGCTGAATGATTTATGCGTTCAGTTTCCAAAGTGTGAACCGGCCAATACCCAGGAACGCATATGCGTTGAGTGCATGGATCGGGGAGATCAAAAAAATCTATCCTTCTTGGTCAGCATTTTTTTGATTTTCTCAGTAGCCGAGGACTGCTGGATTTTGCGATTATCGAGAAAATCCCAGCGAGTCTCTCCTGTTTTTTCATAAGAGGTCAGGTAGGTTAGTGAGCATTATGGTTATTGGATTTGGTTTGGGTCGGGCAGTAAGAGCCAAAAATGGGTAAACCAGCCTAAGTCATTGATGTCAACCCTGCCACTATGGTCAAGATCAGCTTGTTGACACCAGTTTGCATTGGGGTCTTCGCAGCCCTGTCGAAGCCATTGCGAAGAAAACAAGGAGAAGTCTTCAAAGTTGACACAGCCATCGAAATTCAGGTCGATTGGATGTGGGGCAGGGGTAAGCTCTGCGGTAATCTTAAGTGAACCACTTCCGAGGCGTCGAAAAGACAGGTCGGTTTGGGCGTAGCCCGAGCCTGCCTGTCCCAGGAATACGTAGATTTGTTCGCCGGCATAGGCGGGCAGAATACCGGATAGTAGACCATAATCACCGTCGATATCGCGTCCACAATTGAAGTAGCTGGTGGAGGACTCCACGTAGAGTTGCCATTCGTAGCCACCGGTCCACGTGGCCTCCGGGAACGAGACGTCTACTCGCAGACTGCAAGGCGTTCCGATGGGAAATTCTGTAATTTGAAGTGTTCCTTCGATGTCACAGTAGGCACTCTGAAGAAAATAGTCCAGCAAATCCCATCCGACATCGAACTTGTATGAGCCGGCAAGTGTAGTAGACAGAACCACCTCGTTTGGCTCGGTGGCGGCTGATGCCAAGACGGAAACGCCAACCTCACCAGTATACTGGATTCTATCATAGTAGGCTGAGGCATAGGATTGCGCATTGGCCACTTCGTTTGAGTCATAGGCAAAGTCTGAGTAGTAGCCAGAATAGTCGTGCCAGCCAATCTCTGCCAGGGCTTCGGCTGTGGAGAAGTAGTCAAATGTCGCAGCGCAGGCACGTTCGGGTAGAAAGGATATAAGCAGAATAGATACTACTACAAGAAATGCTTTGTCGCTTTGCATTGTCCTGCCTCCTCTTGGAATTTAGCGGGTACGAAAACTACAACTCAAAGCACACTCTGCTGCTTCGCCCGCAAACAATATTATACTCCAACCAGTCTTTCCGTTCAAGATAATTTTCTGACGATTTCCGACGAGGCTTGCAAAATATATTAAAACGGCATATAAATTAAGCTGTTATGAAGCAAGATGTAAGGAAACGAATCAAGCAGTTGCGGGACGAGATTCGCAAGCACGACCACCTTTATTACGTGCTCAATCGGCCCAAAATCAGCGACCGGCAATATGATAAACTCTTTGCTGAGCTCAAGGCGTTAGAAGAGGCGAACCCACAATTTATAATACCTGATTCGCCTACCCAGCGTGTATCCGAGCAGCCCCTTGAAGGTTTTGCCACCGTCAGACACGCAGTGCCAATGCTAAGTATGGACAACACCTATAACGCCGATGAGCTAAGGGCCTTTGATGAAAGAGTGCGCAAACAACTTGGCAGCAAAGACTATGATTATGTGGTCGAGCTGAAAATCGACGGCGTTGCCATAAGCCTCCGTTATGAAGAAGGCAGGCTTGCCACAGCTGCTACTCGCGGAAACGGCCAAGTCGGTGATGATGTTACCGCCAACGTGCGCACAATAAAAGCTGTCCCGCTTGCATTATTAGGTGGCGCCAAAATTCCCGCCGTACTTGAAGTTCGCGGCGAAGTCTATATTCCAACAAGCGCCTTTGTCGAGCTAAACAGACTTCGTACCAAGGCCGGCGAGCCGGCCTTTGCCAATCCGCGAAATGCCGCAGCAGGCTCCTTGAAGCTGCTCGATGCAAAAATCACCGCCGCGAGGAACCTTTCGTTCTTTGCATACGCGACCGGCCAGATTTCCGAACCTCTGGCGGAAAATCACTATCAAACGCTTCAAAGATTCAAAAAACTCAGCTTGCCTGTTAATCCTAATATCAAAAAAGCCAAGGACATAAACGAAGTAATAGATATTTGTCTCGGCTGGAGCCAGAAGCGGCTCAAGCTCGATTATCAGATTGATGGAATGGTGATAAAGATTAACCGCTTTGAGCAGCGAGGTATACTCGGTGCGACCGGCAGGGCGCCTCGGTGGTGCATTTCCTACAAGTTTGCCGCCGAGCAGGCAGAGACAATTGTCGAATCAATCGACGTTCAGGTCGGCAAAAGCGGCATCTTAACACCGGTGGCAAATTTAGCACCTGTTCAGCTGGCAGGTACCACCGTCAAGCGGGCAAGCTTACACAACTTTGACGAATTGAACCGCCTCGATGTCCGTTGCGGCGACACCGTAGTAATTGAAAAAGCCGGTGAGATAATACCGCAGGTGCTGGAAGTAAAGAAACAGTTAAGACCCGACGGCACGAGGACCTTCAAAGTACCTAAAAAGTGTCCGAATTGCGGCTCTGCGGTAGCCAAGGACGAAGACGGCGTCTATATCCGATGCGTCAATCCGGATTGTCTGGGCCAATTGAAAGAACGCTTGAAATATTTTGCCGGTAAAGGCCAGATGGACATCGAAAATCTCGGGCCGGCCCTGATTGAGCAACTGATTGATAGGGGGCTGGTGAACAATTTTGCAGACCTGTATAAATTACAGCCGGCCCAGCTTGCCGCCCTGGAACGAATGGCTGAGAAAAGTGCCGACAATGTGATAAAGGCGATAGAACAGAGCAAGACCCGGCCGTTATGGCGCTTCGTCGCCGCTTTGGGCATTCGCCACATCGGGGGCCAGTCGGCACAAATCTTAGCTGAATACTTCGGCTCCATTGACGCGCTTATAGATGCAGATATGGAAACACTCGCTGCAATAGACCAAATCGGGCCAACGATGGCGGAAAGTGTATATGAATATTTTCGCGACCAGAGGAATCGCTCGGTTATTGACCAGCTATTGGCCGCGGGGGTAAAGCCCAGCCAGCCCAGAGCAAGGCGCTCGGATAAACTCGCGGGCAAAACGATTGTTGTTACGGGCACTCTGGAAAATTTCACCCGCCAGCAAATAGAGCAGGCGATTAGGCAGACAGGAGCAAAGGCATCCGGCAGCGTAAGTAAGAAAACCGATTTTGTATTAGCCGGTGAAAATCCGGGAAGCAAACTTGACAAAGCGCTGAAATTAGGGGTTAAAGTGATAAGCGAAAAACAGTTTTTGGCGATGCTGAAATAATACCAACCACCATGGAAAATGGTACGGACATTAAGTATATGGGAATGGCGTTGAGGCTGGCCCGGCGAGGCATCGGCCTGGTTGAGCCGAACCCTGCGGTCGGGGCCGTTATCGTAAAGGCCAATCAAATCATCGGCAGAGGCTGGCACAAGAAGTTTGGCGGCCACCACGCGGAAATAAACGCGCTGCAGGATTGCAAAAGCTTAGGTGTTAATCCGCGCGGAGCTACGATGTACGTCACTCTCGAGCCGTGCTCCCACCAGGGCAAAACCGGCCCTTGTACAGAAGCAATGATCGCTGCCAGATTAACGAAAGTTTTCGTCGCAACGATTGACCCATCAGAGCACGCCAACGGCACCGGACTGGAGCAACTACGCAATGCAAAAATTCAGGTGCAGACCGGCCTCTGCGAGACTGAAGCGCGGCTTCTCAATGCCCCTTTCATCAAATTTGCCGCCACCGGCAGGTGCTGGGTGACATTGAAATGGGCGCAAAGCATCGATGGAAAAGTGGCCACAACCGAGCCGCGACCGTCAGTGAGCGATTGGATTTCCTCAGAACAAAGCCGAAAAGATGTGCACAAACTGCGCCGGCGGGCTGGAAGCATACTGGTCGGCATAAATACGGTGCTCGCCGACGACCCGCTATTGACGGCTCGGCCGAGCAAAGGCAAAAATCCCACCAGAATCGTAACTGACAGCTTCCTGAGGATTCCTCTGGATTGTAAGCTGATTAAGACAGCTAAAAAGAGCCCCGTGCTAATCTATACGAGCGAGAACTCAGTCCGGACCAATCCCCTGATAGCCGACAAGATTACCAAAAAGGGAGCTGAACTGCTTACTTACCCGGACACGCACGGCCGCTCTAATCTGTATTTTCTGCTCGATGAATTAAGTAAGCGTGGTATCGCTCAGCTACTCGTCGAAGGCGGGCCGACAATATTGACTTCATTCCTCAAGGAAAACCTTGCCGATGAAATTGTCGTCTATATCGCACCGAAAATACTGGCGGCACAGGGAAACGTGGATATAACCGGGCCGATGGCCGAACTAACGCAGGCTATCGGCTTGCATCACGTTGACATTGAACATTTCGGCGATGATGTTCGCCTGACAGGCCTAACCGAAAAAGCGCTTGGCGAAATTTCCATCTCATCCTGCAAATAGTCACATGGTTCACGTAATCTGGGAATGCAGCCAATAGATAAAAGACAGGTCGTTAAACTGGCGATTGGGGGACATAAGGTCCCGTATGTTCCGTGGCACTGTAACTTTACTGTCGAAGCGGCTGACAAATTGCGAAGACATTTTGGTCAGGACGATTTGGAGCTGCTCCTGGACAACCATTTTGTCAAGCTGGGCGCCGATATTGGTTTTTTTGCCGACCTTGGTGAAGACCGTTTCCGTGACGCTTTCGGCGTTGTGTGGGATCGCAGCGTTGACAAGGACATAGGCATTGTTGAGGGCTGTATTTTGCCGGAGCCGACCCTCCGGGGATACGAATTTCCTGACCCTCTGGATTGGCGTTTTTTCGAGGATATTCCTGAGAAAATATCCAAATATGGGGACTGTTTCCGGGTTTTCAAGATTGGGTTTTCACTTTACGAGCGGGCCTGGACGCTTCGCGGGATGGAAAACCTGATGATGGATTTTCTAGACTGTCCGGACTTTGTGCGCGAGCTGCTACATCGAATAGCCGACTATAACATCGCCCAGGTTACCGAAGCATTGAAATACGATATAGATGCGGTCTATTTCGGCGATGACTGGGGCCAGCAGACCGGTCTGCAGATGGGGCCCTACCTGTGGCGAAAGTTTATCAAGCCGGAATTGAAACGAATGTACTCAGTGGCCCGGGAGGCGGGTAAGTACGTCTTCATTCATTCCTGCGGCAAGGTGGATGAGCTTTTTGATGATTTGATTGAAATCGGGCTTAATTGCTTTAATCCGTTTCAGCCTGAGGTTATGGACGTCTTTGACCTCATGAAAAGGTATAAGGGCCGGCTTGCCTTTCACGGCGGCCTGTCCACGCAGCAGACACTGCCCTTTGGCTCGGTCGAGGATGTTAAGAACAAAGTTGCCGAGCTGCTGGAAGCCGGCAAGGACGGCGGATATATCTTCGCACCGGCCCACGCCGTCGAGGGCGACGTCCCTCTGGAGAACATGCTGGCCTTTATAGAGGTCCTCCACACCCAACCTGGCTACCAGGAACGATAATCTTGCATTCCGTATTGCGTCGTGCTTATTTGTAGTTGCTGCTCGGCTTGGGTGCGGTGATTTAAGATAACACGACTAACCACCGGCCGGTATTAACGAGCGAGCTGTCAGCAGGCCATTCAAACTCAAACGCCGCTGTAGGTCTTTTCCTCACTGTGTTTTCGCTGCCATTGCTCGAGATATTTTGCCGCTGCATCTCTTCCACCCAGTCCGAAAGCCAGGGCCAAAGCAAGGCAAACGCCGCCAAGGATGATGTTGAACGTAGTCGTTACCAGAAGCGTTGCTATGCCCAGCTCCCTCAGCGAAATCATCCCGGCAAAGATAATGATGGCCCATCGGCTTACCGCCGCTAACATCTCCGGCTTGGGCAAAGATGCATTACCAGCCGCTGTGTGAACGATGCCCGAGACAAAGTTCGCCAGAAACATACCCACTACCAGAACGAACAGAGCCGCAATGACATTCGGAATGTATGCAAACAAACTCTCAAGAACACTTGATGCTTGCGGCAGACCCAGCGCGTTGACCACCATGACCAGCACCATAATAATTGCCAGCCAATACACCAGGCCGCTCAGCACGTCGATTGCGGAAGTCTTCAGGCCCCCTTTACTCAGAATCTCCGATATCCCTGCTTTATCCGCCAGCTTGTCGAAGTGTATCGTCCTAAGGCCTTGATTGACTACCCGTCTGAGTGCTTTGGCTACCAGCCAACCCACGGTCAGGATGATCAGCGCCCCGATCAGCGTGGGCAGATATCCGACTATTTTGGTCAGCATTTCACTCACCGGCGTCACGATAAGACTTTTCCATTCTATCGCTGCCAACATTTTTTGTACCTCCAAATTAAATTGTTGATATTTAGTACTCGTTTTTACACTGTTCAACGATTATCGGCTGTTTTCACACGCCGGCTGAGGACATTTCTTTGCTGCCGAAAATCAAGGCAAAAAAGAGGATTTTAAATCTGGAGTGAATTTTTTTCGGACCAAAAAACCTGCTTCCAAACCCATGTAAAAACCGCACCCAAGCCGAGCAGCAAAGGCGTAACAAAGTCAGGCTATTCTATCTTTTTCAGAATCCCATTCTTCAAATAGTAGCGTTGAAGTCTGCAACTATTATAGACAAAAACTTCGGATTTTCCCTCTTGGTCAATCAGGTGTGGCTTGCCAAGACTCGCCATCAACTCTTCTTTCGTCATACCTTTTGTGGCCAGTCCATTCAAAATGGAAAAGCGAACCTTTTCGTTTGTCTCAGGATGCGACTCCAAATATGAACGTTGGCGGCTTGCTACTGCTTGACCTGCGCTCGTAAAATCGAAGTGGATTTCTTCGGGATATAATTCGTAACAAGCCCCCGAAGCAAGATCCACAATGCTGCCTACAATACTACAAAGAAGAATGTTACACCAAAACAAACCTTGCAGTTTATGCTTAAGTTCCTTTTGTTGCAGCTCACAACCTGCGTACTCGGCAACCAAAGTGTGGTCCCGGTTTCGGCGCAGGTCAAAACTACCGGGTGTAATAATAGATGCACCCGTATCCAAACTGACTTTTACGCCTGGTGGCTCCGACGTGACGGGGATATTTTGGTATTTGCCCTTCGTGATCGTAGCACAACCAGTTACGAACACGAAAGCACAAAGCAGAAAGGTTAGAATCGTCTTTTTTATTTTGCACCATTGTCCTTCTGCCGGTGCTTCTTCAGACTTTTTGAACGGCGTTTCCCCAGACGGCCCTGGAGGCCTCTGTTCAAGCTCTTTGGATACTACCTGCTGAGTTTCTTCGGGCGATATCTTTTGAGGATTTTCCAGAATCCGAAATTTTTCTTGGCAAGCCACAATTTATCTCTTTTCACAAGAAAATAGATTTCACTTTTCATAAACATCCATCGGCATATTCAGACAGTAACATTACGTAAGACTATCTCCTCCTTCAATGCAGAAGGGGCTTTCTTATTACCCTACCTTTCAGATACCCTCCGGCTTGAGTTTGGTTATTGTAGCAAGCTAAAACCCCTCTGAGGGCAAGCTGACAGAAAGTCCTGAGCCGGTCTAACCGCAAAATATCGGCTTTTCTTTAATCAAGGCTTCCCTGAGGATTTGATAATGATTTACTCAATGGGTTTTCTTGTACCTTATGTAATCCCGTATCGCCAACAGCTCATCCATCGAGTTGAAGCCTTGTATCCAGTGTGAATCACTAACAGGAACAACTCTCGTTCTGAATTTTGGCTTTCCCCCCGTATCCTTAGATCCTGCCAGATGCTTTACAATATCAGTTAGGTAATACTCTTTTTGAGCGTTATCTTTGTTTATTCTCGCAACACCCCAATAGAAGGCCTCGGTCTTGACAAGGTAAAGGCTTGGATTAACTGTTTTGCAGGCTTTATCAAGCTGGTGGGCTGAATATCTTTGGCTGTCTATGAGAAGCTTGTATTGTCGGGATTGGAGTACCTTCCTGAGGCTCTGCTTGTCTACTTTCCTTCCATTCTTTGCAAACGTAAGCAGTTCACCTATCGAAACAGCCTGTTTGTTTGGATCAGGTATGTGCTTGTCGAGGACTGTGATAATTTCGTCACCGGTTATTTGACCATCTTTGGCTATTCTTCTATTTAGCTCTTCTGCTATCATCAGTCTTGCCAAATCTACCTTTTCGATAATGTCAATTGCTTGCCCTGTCCGGTCGGTAATGATCCAGCCCGCCGAGCGGCCAATAGCAGCGGTTCTTGGGATGGCGAGAAGGGCCAAATCCGCTTCCTGCTTGGCAAATCCATCGACCAGCGCTTCTATCGCAGCATCTTCGATGTATTTGTCGGCCATAGTCAGGAGAACATTGCCCTTGTATCCTGCACTCCGCAAGGCTTCAGCAGCTATCCTGGCCGCGTGCCCTGTACCCAGTTGAGGGCTCTGATACACAAATATTGCGCCGGGATGTTTTCTATTGACTATGTCAAGAACCTGTTCTGCGCCATGACCGACCACGATGAGAAATTTGCTAAACCGGTGTCTCTTGAAAGCATCGATCACCCCGTTTATGGCCGGAACACCATTGATTTTAAGGCAGACCTTCGGCAGCTTGGTTGCACCGATGCGTATTCCCTTACCGCCAGCCAAGATAACCACTATTGTTTGTTGTGGAATATCGTTAGACAGTATCATGGCTGCTTGAAACGCTTGGCTTAAATATCAAGCCTATGTATTTTAATGGGATAACATACTTGCCTGGCTCAATCGATCCGTGCACAGAAAATTCCCTGCGTGAGAATACGTCAGCCGGCATGCTTCCACCTGTAGGCCGGCTGTCCACTGTCAAGATCCTTTTGATTTCGCCAGTATTTTTATGCTCCTACTTTTGACTCCTCCTACGGTATGATACCTGGCCCAAAGCAAGCGGCCGGCCATACATGTTTATGGATTTGTTCAAGAGGTCAACCGAATTGACACGCCTGCCTAACCGCAAACAATTGCCGCAATGCGCTTGAATTCATCACCTAATCCTTCGCCTTATAAACAGAATGAATATAACATATTGGGTAGCTAAAAGCAAGAATAAAATCCTAAAGGACGTATCTGGTCTTGATGGTAGTCATGCAACCTGATTATTCTAAAACGGTTCTAAAATCTTCTACACTTTTGTCCCTCGTCTTGGGTACGGTGATGGTGAGGGACCGTAGATTTCTCGCCTATCTGGCTACGGCTTGCCCGTCTTGGCTCGGCCAAGCCGAGACAGGCTTTGCCAAGACGAGTGGCCGATTTTGACTATATCAGAAAGTGAGCTAAAGTTTGATAATTCTGCACAGGAATGACGATTAGGATTTTTTGTCGAGCAACTTTTTTCTTCTCAGGATGTGGAAATAGTGCTGGGCGAAGCGGTGGGCCTCGTCCCGGACATATTGCAGCAGCTTGCGAGCGGGCGAAGTGGCAGGCAGCTTTAATGGTTTGCTGCGGCCCTGCAGGAAAATCTCCTCCTCCCTTTTAGCTATTGAGGCGATTTTTATGGCCGGTGCCTTCAACTCTCTGAATGCCTTTTCAGCGGCTCTCAAATGGCCCAGGCCACCGTCAATTAGAACAAGGTCGGGCCAGAGTTCTTCGCCCCGCAGGGCGTATTTGTATCTGCGTTTGACCACCTCGGCAATCATCGCATAGTCGTCCATGCCCTTTACGGTCTTTATTTTGAACCGTCGATAGCCGCTTTTGAAGGGTCTGCCGTCGATGAATTTGACTAACGAGCCGACCGCCTCGGCGCCCCCAATATTGGCAACATCGATGCCCTCAATAATCCGGACCGGCTCAGGTGTTTGCAGAAATCGCCGCAGTTGTATGAGGGCCTCGGTGGGATCTGCAGCGAAAACTTCCGGCTGGACATCCTCGTCGGGCGTGCCACGGCGGTCGAGCCGTTCAATCAATCGAATACGGTCGCGAAACATCGCCGCTTTCTCGTACTGAAGCGCTTCAGCGGCCTCAGCCATCTGCTTTCCCAACCGGCGCAGGATGGTCGAGCGTTTCGACCGTAAAAATCTTATAAGGTCACCGATAACGACTTTTTTATACTCGGCTTTGTCAATTTTGGCGGCACAGGGAGCGGTGCACTGTTTTATGCTGTACAAGATACAGGGCCGAAAGAACCGCCGTTTCAGGTCATCCTCGCTGATATTCAGCTTGCAGGTTCGGAACTTGAAGATTTTCTGCAATACTACTAAGACGCCCCGCAGGTCCTTTGCACCGGCGAAAGGCCCGAATAATCTGCTGCCTCGCGGCCGAGGTTTGCGGGTGATATAGACGCCCGGAAAATCGTCACCCGTGGTGATTTCCAGATATGGAAATGTTTTATCATCGACCAGGTCCGTATTGTAAGGGGGGCGGATGTCCTTAATCAGGCGGGCTTCGGCAAGCACGGCTTCGACCTCGTTTGAAGTCTCCAGAAAGTCGACGGTTTTGACTTTGCTTATCATTTCAGCGATTTTCGGGCCGCGTGAGACGGTCAGGTCGCCGCTTTGCTGAAAATAGCTGGCCGCTCGCGAGCGCAGA
This sequence comes from uncultured Pirellulales bacterium, assembly GCA_964348055.1. Lineage (GTDB taxonomy): Bacteria > Planctomycetota > Phycisphaerae > Sedimentisphaerales > Anaerobacaceae > JAUXAL01. The sequence continues at coordinate 4,419 of CAYGBH010000051.1, read as the reverse complement.
TTCTTGGCCTTGCCGATGTAGAGTACTTTATCCGCCGAGCCCTTCATAAAATAAAGTCCCGGCCCCGTCGGAAAGCTCTTTATCTTCTCACGGATCGCCCGAAATTTACTACTCTTTTTGGCTGACATATTCTTATCTTAACATCATTGTGAAATTAACTAAAACACATTGCCCCGTATAAAAAAATTTTTTCTTTCGTAGGTTCAACTACCATAAGGACTAACAGCAGAACCAAAAAAATTACACCAAAAAAATCAGATTTTCGTCTTTACACCTTATCAAATTACCATTAATCTGCCGATAGTAATTTTACGGGTTATACCACTATATCTGGCGTAATTCCCGGTCATTTTTCTATATATTGCGGTATTATTTTTTCGCAGGGAGGCGTATAAATGTCTTATAAGTTCAACCCCGAGAATCCTTTCAAAGACCAGCAACCGCAACCCAAAACGGCTGTAAGAGCCTGCGAATCGAGAGGCTTGAAGATAGAGCATTTCTTTTCAACCCCGGGCGTGCATCCCTTCGAGCAGCTCGAATGGGAGATGCGTTCGGCCAAGATCACCGACGATAGCGGACAGGTAATCTTTGAGCAGGACAATATCGAAGTCCCAACATCCTGGAGTCAGTTGGCAACAAAGGTTGTGGCCAGCAAATATTTTTACGGTGACGTCGAGACCGGCCAGCGTGAAAACTCGGTAAAGCAGCTTGTCCATCGTGTTTGCAAAGCGATTGCCGACCGAGGCAGAAAAGACGGCTATTTCTCCACCGACGAAGACGCCGAGGTCTTCTACAACGAGCTGGCCTGGCTGTGTGTGAATCAATACGGGGCATTCAACTCGCCCGTGTGGTTCAATGTGGGCCTGTTGGACGTTTATGGCGTTTCCGGCGGCAAACACAATTTCCGCTGGGACCTGCAGAGCAAGCAAACCGTTGCCTGTGAAAACAGCTACGAATATCCGCAGGCCTCAGCCTGTTTTATCCAGTCGGTTAAGGACTCGATGGAAGATATAATGCGGCTGGCAACAAGCGAAGCAATGCTGTTCAAGCACGGCTCAGGAACCGGAACCGACCTTTCCACACTGCGAAGCAGTAGAGAGAAGCTGTCCGGCGGAGGTAAACCATCCGGACCTCTGAGTTTCATGAGGGTCTATGACCAGATAGCAGCGGTAATCAAATCGGGCGGAAAGACCCGCAGAGCTGCAAAGATGCAATCGTTAAAGGTCGGCCATCCGGATATTAAAGAATTCATCACCTGCAAGACCGAGGAGGAAAAAAAGGCCTGGGCGCTCATCAAGGCCGGCTACGACCGCGACCACAACAACCAGGCGTATAACAGCGTAATGTTTCAGAATTCCAATCTTTCTGTGCGGGTAACCGACGAGTTTATGCAGTCAGTGGAAAAGGACGATACCTGGGCCACCTATGCTGTAACAACAGGCGAGAAGATTGGGGAGCATTCGGCACGCGAGCTGATGGAGTTAATTGCCGAGGGCACACGGATTTGCGGTGACCCGGGCCTGCAGTACCACAGCACAATCAACCGCTGGCACACCTGCCCGAATTCCGGGCCGATTAACGCTTCAAATCCGTGCAGCGAATACATGTTCGTCGATGATTCGGCCTGCAATCTGGCTTCACTGAATCTTATGAAGTTCCGCAATGAGGACGGCTCTTTCGATATCGAGGGCTTCAAGAGGGCAATTCGGATATTTATCATTTCTCAGGAGATTTTAGTCGATAATGGAAGTTATCCGGACAAGCCAATCGCCGTCAACAGTCATCGCTTTCGCCCGCTCGGTCTCGGTTACGCTAATCTTGGTTCTCTCATTATGTCCCTGGCACTTGCCTATGATTCCGACCAGGCAAGGGTGCTGGCTGCCGCAATCAGCGCTATAATGACGGGCACCGCTTACACGGCAAGCACCGAAATAGCGCAGATTAAGGGCGCTTTTGAAGAATTCGAGAAGAATACCGATGCGATGCTCAAGGTCATAAACATGCACCGCCAGCACGCCTATGATATTCCGGAATCTCATTGTCCCGACTACCTGCGCAACGCCGCCAAAGACGCCTGGGACCAGGCCCTCGACGCCGGCTCCAAGTCGGGCTTTCGAAATGCCCAGGCCACCGTCCTCGCGCCGACGGGAACAATCGGTTTTATGATGGATTGCGATACCACAGGCATCGAACCGGATATAGCACTTGTCAAATATAAGCTGTTGGCTGGCGGCGGAATGCTCAAGCTTGTTAACAAAACGGTGCCGATGGCACTCGAGCGGCTCGGCTACAGCATCGAAGACATCAAATCTATCTGCGATTACATAGACGAAAACGAGACTATCGAAGGTGCCGAAAAACTCGCAGCAGACCATTTGCCGATTTTCGATTGTGCTTTTAAGCCGCGTAACGGCAAAAGGAGCATTCATTATATAGCACATCTAAAAATGATGGCTGCTGTTCAGCCGTTCATATCCGGCGCCATAAGCAAGACCATCAATATGCCAAAGGAAAGCTCAGCCGAAGACATTACCGCAGCTTACATGGAGGGATGGAAGCTCGGGTTAAAGGCGGTGGCGATTTATCGCGACGGCTCAAAGAAACTCCAGCCGGTCTCTACCAAGAAGCACAAGGAAGCCAAGGCCAAAGCCGCTGCTGAAGCGTCCGCTCAGGCCCGGCCGTACAGGCATCGCCTGCCGGACACCCGCCAAAGCATAACGCACAAATTCTCCGTCGCAGGACACGAAGGCTACCTGACGGTGGGGCTGTATGAGGATGGCCAGCCTGGTGAGCTGTTTATCACTATGGCCAAGGAGGGCAGCACCGTCGGCGGCCTTATGGATGTTATAGGTACATGCACATCAATGGCACTGCAGTACGGCGTGCCTCTAATCACGCTGGTTGACAAGTTCCGGCACGCCCGATTCGAGCCGTCAGGCATGACCTCGAACAGGGACATGCCATTTGCCAAGAGTCTGATTGATTATATTTTCTGCTGGCTGGGCTGTCAGTTCATACCCGGTTACGCGGACAAGAACACCCCTCACAGAGCGGCTGTCCCCGGTACCCCAGAAAGTAAAACTACAACTACCGCCAGAGAACTGGTTGAAAAGACCAAAGACCTGGCCAAAAAAATCGCCGAAGCAAAGGCCGGCGTGAAAGTCGATGCCGAGGCAATCATTCACCCAAAGACCGACCTTTCAGCCTCAAAACCGCCAGCGAAGCAAGTGGCCCCCGTGCTGGCCGACAGATTTACTGACACTGCCGATAGAGTTGCTACTATAGTCGGCTCAGCCGTCGCCCAGACAACCGGGCCGTTGCAATCTGAAGCGAAGGTTTTGGAGCTATTTAACGCCCAATTTGACCATTTCGGGGACGATGCACCCGCCTGCGATGTTTGCGGCTCGATTACCGTCCGCAACGGCACCTGCTACAAATGCTACAACTGCGGAAACTCTATGGGCTGCTCATAATTCGTCGCTCGTTGCTCGTGATTCGTGGCTTGCCAGTTGAATCCGCCGAAGGCGAATCAAACGGCACTCGATATTGGATTCTCGATCCTCGTCATTGCGAGCAAAGCGAAAGAGTAAATAATCAATCAAAGGGGCTTATACCGATTGATTCGGTATAAGCCCCGAATTGATGCGAATCCATTGACCTATAGTCTGTCATTGCGGTTGCGGTCACAGTCCCGATGTATCAGGAACAAGCCGCTGAACCACCAGCTTCGTTTAGTCAACAGCGTCCGTAATCAAGATAGCATCAAGCAGCGCACCATCTTCACGACGAACGATTTCCAGTGTATGAGGTCCGGGCAGCAACTTGATAAGTACAACCTCGTTGTTGTGGTCGTTACTGTGAACCTCGTCCCAGTGCCATGTGTCACCGTCTTCTATGTCATTGAACCTGATCCAGCCTGGGTTAGCAGGGTCGGTTCCCGGATCGTAACTGATGGCATCCGGGATCCGGACCCAGAACGAGTTGCTGCCTCCAGTGATGACCACACTCAACAGTATCTTATAGGTTCCGCCCTTAACCGTGAAGCTGTACGTCGCGATACCGTCAGCAGGTGGATTGTCCATTTCGTCACCGATGCCGTCGTCTGTGCCGATGTACTGTCCACCCGATGCCCCGGGATCATCATAGACCTTCATAGGTGCTATAATGCTGTCGGCAGCTTCTGCTTCAAGCCTTATTTCATCAGGAGGTTCTCTATGCGGATACAGCCTGATATCGTCAACGAATAACAGACCTGAACCACCGGGCTGCGGATTAGCCTTGTCGCCGACGCCAATAGAAATCGTATTGACATTGGTCAGGTCCACGCCGGCATCACTGAACTGCTTGAGGTCGATAGACCACTCCGTCCAGTCACTTATCTGCAACGCACCGGGGTCATCGTGGTACACCACTGCAGGA
>CAYGBH010000050.1:7153-15298 GCA_964348055.1 uncultured Pirellulales bacterium | reverse complement strand
GCCGGCGTGCTCGCCCAGCTTCCAGCCGTGGTCACCCCAAAGGATTATTACGGTATTGTCTCGCAGCTTGAGCCTATCGAGCTCATCGAGTAAACAGCCGAGCAGGGCGTCGATATAAGAGACGCAGGCATAATAGCCATGGATTAATTGACGGGCCAGTTCGTCAGAGCAGGGGCCCTTTTTCGGTATACCGTAATAGTTGCGTAATTCACCCCAATTAGTGGTGGCATAGCTCGGTGCATTCTTGGGAATAAAAGGATTGTCGGCAAGTTTTATGTCCTTGCATTTGTACATGTCCCAGTATTTCTTCGGTGCATTGAAGGGTAGATGAGGTTTATATAAGCCCATGGCCAGAAAGAAGGGTTTGTCCCTGAGCCGGTTCAGTTGCTTGATGGCATAGTCGGTGTTACAGCCGTCTGGATAGACGTTGTCCGGCACGTCGGCGGCCTCGAATGCCGGGCCTCTACCTTTGGTGTCGGGATTCGCTTTGTTGTATTCCTCCATCTGGGCGATGGCTTTTTCAGTCAAATAGCCTCGTCCCTTCCAGGCGCCTTTCGGAAACGTGCCTGCGCGATAGGGCTCTTCGCTCCATCCCTGGCGGTCATCACTGGGGTGATGATAAATTTTGCCGATGGAAATTGTTTCATAGCCGTTATTCTTGAAGTGTTCCGGCAGGGTCAGTACGTTGGGCATGGCCTTGCGGAGAGGCGTATTGAGGTCGTAAATTTTGGTTGTATCTGGCCGGGTACCGCTGAGCAGGCTGGCCCGCGAAGGGGCGCAAACAGCCTGCTGGCAATAAGTCCGCTCAAAGAGAAGTCCTTCGGAAGCCAGGCGATCGATGTTCGGTGAGATGATTTGCTTCTGACCATAGCAGCCCAGCTGCGGGCGGAGGTCATCGACGGCAATAAACAGGACATTCATTTTACGGCGTCTGCGCAAACGCTCCCGGGCCGGCGAAATTGTTGGAAGCAAGATAGGCATCGCGGCACTGCCAGCCATCATGAACAGAAAATCCCGGCGACTTATTAGCTCCTTCATGCGGAAATTCCCTTTCACTTTTCTTAACGACGAAAGCCTTTGTCATATAATCAGCAAGTTCGCACTGACAGAGTATATCACTTTAGGTACCAATGGCAAGAGTACACAGCCCAATGTGCTTCATCAGCAGCGATAGCCTGCGGCACTGGGATCTGTTACTACTTTATTTGCATCTTGGAAATTGCGGGAGCATTAGATTTAAGGTATAATAGCCTGCCAGGCAGGATAAGGCTAAAACCAGACAGAATTGAAGATTGGCGGGACGGAAGATCCATTTTGCGCATCTTACACGTAAATGGCGAAATTCCAATGGCAATGAGAAGTGTTACTGTGGCCAAATCGAGAGGTTTGGCCCGATTAGAAGTAAGTCGAATCTTGACTGTCGTCAGGCAAGTTCGGAAAGTCCCAGAGCTTCTCCACAGGACACCTTGCGGTGGGGTGGGATTTCTCCGCAGGATGGCCAAGCCCATAACGGGGTTTACTTTGATAGAACTTTTGGTTGTAATTGCCATTATTGTGTTATTGATGGCGATACTGATCCCGGCCCTGCAGCGGGTCAGGGCACAGGCAAAGGACATCCTTTGTCAATCAAACCTGCACCAATGGGGCGCTATCTTTGTTCTTTATGCGGACAGCAACAATGACCATTTCTTCGAACCGAGTACAACGTGGAGAAATAATCACTGGATAGAGCCACTCAGGCCGTACTACAAGAATCCAAAAATACTCTGCTGTCCGGAGGCTACCAAACCAATGGAAGGAATATGGGGCGAAACATTTAAGGCTTGGGGACATCTTAATGGCGATTGTGGTAGCTATGGCGCCAACCGGTGGGTTTATAATGCCCGCGAAGATGTCGGTAGGTTTCCAGCTGACAGACACTGGAAGACGCTAAATATTAAAGGCTCAGCCGATGTACCGCTGTTTCTGGACAGCAGAAAGTGTGGTTTCTATCCATTGCACGTCGACCCTCCCCCGTATATAGAGGATGACCGAACTAATAGTGTTGCCACTTCCTCCGGTAGGTTAGGCCTTCTCTGCATCAACCGCCATCACAGAACCATAAACGGCCTCTTCCTGGACTTCTCTGTTAAGAAGGTCGGACTCAAACAGTTGTGGGAGCTTGATTGGCATAGGGACTGGTATAGAAATCCCGAAACCGGCATTTACGATAGCAATCCCCCCATCTGGGAGACCGAGGCCCCTTGGATGACAGATTTTTCCCGTTAGAGCCTTTTTCCTTCGGGTCTCTGAGGGGATAAATATTGAAACCCAGGGGGGTATTGGTACTAAAGAGCTTTGATGAAACAGCCGAGATTATCAAAGTTATCAATGAGATAACATTCCAGGCTTATCTGCAGGCTCTTGATGTCGCTGTTGAGGCCGCAAGAGCGGCCGAAGCTGGTAAAGGATTCGCTGCCGCTGCCGAGACAGTTTGTAACTTTGCGATGTGCTCGGTTGGCTCGCCTGGAATAATGCTTGGCTGTGAATCTTAATAGCGTAAAGCCTGGTTTTTTCGGTCCTGGACGGGCGCAAATTAATTTCGGTTTGTTGCCCTATGTTTGGAAAAAGTGAATTTATCAGCATAGTTAAGAAGAGACAATGGCCAAATTGGGGGGCTATAAAAAAAGCAATTGCAGCATAGTAGGTAGCGAGGTTAGTCCTGTGGCAAGCTGCAAAACCCGCGCACCGGTTTTATCCGATACGGGGAAAATTGCGCTGTCACTGTTACTTACAACGGTGTTACTTATTGGACTAAGCTGGTATGCACTGAGCTTGTATAGCGAATTCAAGACTGCTGAAAGCCAATACCGCAGGATAATCGAACTAAACGGCGTCATTACCCATCTTGATGAGGTCCTTACTATGTCGGCGCGTATGGCAGCAGCTACAGGTGACCTGAATTGGGAGACTCGCTACCGGGGATTTGAGCCGAAACTGGATGCTGCTATCAAAGAGGCTATAGGTCTGGCGCCCGAAGCCGTTATGAGCGAAGCAGTGAAACAAATTGACACCGCCAACATTAAACTTGTTGCAATGGAGAGCGAGGCCTTTGATTTAGTGCGTCGGGGGGATCGTGAAGGTGCGGCCAAGCTGCTTTACAGCTCGGAGTATGAAAGGCAGAAGTGCCTTTATAGCGAGGGAATGGCACGAACTGCCGGTGCTTTGGAAAGGCATATGCAACGCAACTGTAATAGGCGTTATACAGCAGTCTTGGTGGTCTTCATATCTGCTGCCTTTGCTACATCGCTGGCACTATTTACCTGGTTTGCTGCGCTGCGAATGCGTAGAGACATCGCCAAACGCAAGCACACGGAGCAAGAACTTAAACAAGTCAACGAGCAGCTGGAAACTTCGGTTGAACGCGCCAATGAGCTGGCTCAGGAAGCGACAGTCGCTGATTTGGCCAAGAGTCAGTTCCTGGCCAGTATGAGCCACGAAATCCGCACACCGATGAATGCCATCATAGGTTTTAGCGAGGTGTTGGCGGAAGAAAAGCTGACGTGCGAACAGAGAGATCTTGTTAGTATCATTCAAGGAAGTGCCGAGCATCTGCTGCAGCTGATAAACGATATTCTGGACTTTTCCAAGATCGAGGCCGGCAAACTTGACATCAATATTGCTGACTACTCACTGGAGCGGCTGTTTGTAGCCGTTGAATCATTACTGCGACCAATGGCCCAAAAGAAGAAACTGGCGTTTGAAGTTCTGCAATGTGGGCCGTTGCCTGCGCAAATTCGCTCTGATCCTCTTCGCCTGAATCAATGCTTGGTTAATCTTGTAAATAACGCCATCAAGTTTACTGAAAAAGGACATGTGTACGTAAGTGTTTCTTTGCAGGAAGTTAACGATAAGCCTTACATCCGTTTTGATATCGAGGATACAGGAATCGGCATCCCGGCTGACAAGCAGGATTCGATATTTGAAGAATTCGCCCAGATTGATAACGGTGCAACTCGCAGATTTAGTGGTGTGGGTCTGGGATTGGCTATCACCAGAAAGTTGGCGCATCTTCTTGGTGGAGAGCTTTCTCTAACCAGCAAAGTGGACGTCGGTTCGGTGTTCTCGCTTACAATTCCAGCAGGCGTTGAGGTCAAGTCCCAGCCGTTGTTTGACAAATACAAGCTTGTAATCGATTTGAGCCAGGAACCGGAAACTTCAGACACTACCGAGCAGGTTAAGTTCTCCGGTCGAGTATTAGTTGCAGAAGATAGTCAAAGCAACCAGATGCTTATTAAGTTGCTGCTGGGGAAGTTGGGTTTGCAGGTAACAATGGCCCAGGACGGCAAAGAAGCGGTCTACAAAGCACTCAGCCAACCATTCGACCTGATATTCATGGATATACAAATGCCGAATATGGACGGATATGAGGCCACAAGAGCCCTTCGGCGAAACCGGCTGAAAACGCCGATAATTGCTCTAACTGCCTATGCAATGAAAGGCGACGAAGAAAAGTGTATTTCCGCCGGTTGCAGTGATTATATAGCCAAGCCCATCAACCGCGAAACACTGTTACGGGTAATTAGCAAATACTTGCCCTCAAAGGGTAAAGCTCTCAGCGAGAGGGTCGATTCAGTTAAGCCCAAAGTAGACGAATTTAGCCGATTTTGTTCTGAAACGGCATCCTCACAGGCTGAATCAGCCGAATCCACAAACCAACAGGACAGCAAAGTTCCGGTCGACTGGACAGACATTATGAAAATATATGATGATGAAGATACAATTAAGGAGGTTGTTGGAGTAATCCTGGTAGAAGCCCCACAGAGCATAGAATCTCTTGCCGAGGCAATAAGAGCCAAGGATTCAAAAGATATTCAGTATTATGGCCATAAATTAAAAGGAACGGCACGTCACATTGGTGCCGTACAGTTGTCAGAGAAAGCCGGCAGTATCGAGTGTGCTGGGCGCCACAAGGACATAAACACAGCCGCTTCGTTGTTTGGCGATATACAAAACGAATTTGAAGAACTAACGATTTTTTTGTCTCAACCGGATTGGATGGAAATAGCAAAACAGCAACAAGAAAACGCCCAGGTAGAAGTTGCCTGATTGTCAGATTAAGTCCTATTCACTAAAATTTGAACGAACTGCGAAAGTTAGACTTGTAGCGCTTTGAAGATATTAGCTTCTGCTACTAAACCCTGCACTTTGCCCTGTTGATCTACAACAGGCAAACATAGCACGCCGAGTTGGAGCATATTTTCCATTATTGCTGCAAGCGATGTTTCGGGCCTTATAGTGCGAACAGGTTTGCTCATTATCCATTTGATTCTTATTTGAAGTGTAGCATCATCCAGGGGCTTGCGCCATTTGGCGAACGCAGGTCGCATGTAGGGACTGATCGCGCCTGTTAAATCAGACTTTGATACAATACCTTCCAATACCCCATCCTGACCTACCATCATATAGCCTGTCTCGTGTTGCTGCATTTTTGCAAAAGTCTGCTGGACGCTGTCATCGGGGCTTCCCCAGACAACTTCTTTTTGCATAATGTCTTTTGCGCATAATGTTAAAGCTGTGAGGGAGCGCTCGCCGGGAAGACCTGCAGATGAACGTGTCATTCTTTGGATGGTTTTGGAAATCGGCTGGGTTCCCGCTTTGCGTGGTCCCTGCTGTTCACTCTCATACATCATCGCCGTTTCTTCTTCAGCTTTGACTTTGGCTATCGTATCGATATATACGCTTGCCTTTTCTTCGATTTCAGCCTTGACCTTGCCTATCACATCTTTGGCTTTAGACTTGACCTTGGCTATTACTTCGGCGGCTTCAGCCTCAACCTTGGCTATTGCCTCTACTTGAGCCTTAACCTTGGTTATCGCCTCTTCGGCTTCAGCCCTGAAGCTGGTGGTCGTATCGCTGTAGGTCCTTACTTCTTCTCCGGTTTCCGCCTCGACCCCGGCTGTCGTATCTGTGTATGCCCTTATCTCTTCTTCAGCTTCGGCCTTGAAGCTGGTGGTCGTATCGGTGTAGGCCCTTGCTTCTTCTTCGTCTTCGGCCTCGACCCCGGCTGGCGTCTCTGGGTATGCCCTTGCCTTTTCTTCGGCTTGTGCCTTAACTTTGGCTATCTCCTCTTCAGCTTCAGCCTTGACTTTAGCTGTCGAATCGGTATATGCCCTTGCCTTTTCTTCGGCTTGTGCTTTAACTTTGGCTATCGCCTCTTCGGTTTCAGCCTTGACTTTAGCTGTCGTATCGGCATATGCCCTTGCCTTTTCTTCGGCTTGTGCCTTAACTTTGGCTATCGCCTCTTCGGTTTCAGCCTTGACTTTAGCTGTCATATCGGCATATGCCCTTGTCTTTTCTTCGGCTTGTGCCTTAACTTTGGCTATCGCCTCTTCGGTTTCAGCCTTGACTTTAGCTGTCGTATCAGCGTATGCCCTTGCATTTTCTTCGGCTTGTGCCTTAACCTTGGCTATCGCTTCTTCGGCTTTAGCCTTGACTTTAGCTGTCGAATCGGCGTATGCCCTTGCCTTTTCTTCGGCCTTAGCCTTAACCTTGGCTATTGCCTCTTCGGCTTCAGTCTTAACCTTGGCTATCGCCTCTTCGGCTTCAGCCTTGACTCTGGCTATCGTATCGGTGTATGTCCTTGCTTTTTCTTCGGCCTCAGCCCTAACCTTGGCTATCGCCTCGGCAGCTTCAGCTTCTGACTTTGTTTTTTGTTTGGATACTGCCTCTAAGAGAATATCTCCAACCTTGCTTGAAGGCTCAACTTCCGCTATCGTATCGGTGTACGCCCTTGTTTTTTCTTCGGCTTCAGCCTTAACTTTGGCTATCGTATTGGTGTATACTCTTGTCTTTGCTTCGGCGTCAGCTTTGACCTTGGTTATCGCCTCTTCGGCTTCAGCCTTGACTCTGGCTATCGTATCTGCGTATGCTTTTGCATTTTCTTCGGCCTCAGCCCTAACCTTGGCCATCGCCTCGGCAGCTTCAGCTTCTGACCTTGCTTTCTGTTTGGCTACTGCCTCTAATAGAAGTGTTCCAACCGCACTTGAAGATTGGTGACAGCGGTTTACATCCATCTTATTCCGCCTTTCTCTGGAGAGCAGGTTCTTTTGGTTTGTACTGCTCATCCAAAGGAATTGTTAATATATATCCTTAATCAATTCGTCATAAACATTATCGAGTGAAAGGGGCCTCCTCTTAAGGGAAAAAAGAAAAAGTATTTCCAAAACAGAGTTGCCCGTCGTTCCCGCATTAAGCTGAAAAACCCTTAGAACCTGCCTATTGCTGTTCTGAGGCAGCGTTCTGCCAGAATAGGTCAATTTGAGCGACTATTTTCTCAGGTGAGTGACCTCTTTCTAACGATAATACATGTAGTAAATAGGCAAGAGATGGATGTTGAAAGCCCCTCACCGGCAAGGGAGAATGTCTGAACTTATGGAAAAATAAAATTTTTGGGGGAAGTCCTTCTTGACACACATGGGGGTGCTTTGTAAAGTTAGGGTAAATGTGGAAGGTTAAAACGGCCAGGGAACCATGCAAATTTGGACTACGAAAACTTCTGCAAAATGAATTCGGCAAAAACGGTGCAAAGCTCTATTGTAACCCACGTGAGTGAATCGCAGGGCAATCTCGACATATAGGCTTGGCCAGTGAACAGAACTTTTAAGTCGGCTAAAAATCCATAAACGAATGGGTCCCAATGACTCCATCAAAACAAGTGGTTTTGGCTGGTAAAGGAGCATAATTCAATGAGTGCCATTTCTACTGAGAGAAGAGCGGCGGTCAAGGATTATGAGAGCAGGCCGCAGAGCGGTTACATGACAACGACCGAGGTCGCAAGACTTTGCGGGGTTTCACGTTTCACTATTATCAATTGGGCCAAACAGGGCAAGATTAAGACGATAAGGACCGTTGGGAAGCATTACCGGATACCGGAATCGGAAGCTTTGCCTCTCCTCAGGAGTTGCGATCAAAAAAAAGAAGCCTCACAATCCAGCTTAAAAGAGCGCTGCGGGCAACAGACGCCAGATGAAAAGACCCGGCCCACGTCTGAAGCGTCTGCCCTCGAACCAAGAGCCGAAAAGGTGACATCTCGGAAAGGTAACAAGTCAACAGCCCGGAAGGGTAACAAGGCGACATCTCGGAAAGGTAACAAGTCGACAGCCC
>CAYGBH010000050.1:0-7053 GCA_964348055.1 uncultured Pirellulales bacterium | reverse complement strand
CGACAGCCCGGAAAGGTAAAAAGGCAACAATCCCCAAACGCAAAAAGTCGACAGCCGAGAAAGGCAAAAAGCCCACAGCTGGTAAGGGTGCGGCAAGGACGCTGCTGGCTGTGCTGGAATCCGATCTTGCTGCGGTCCGGCATGAGTTAGAGCAAACGCGGAGTGAAGCGGAAAAAAACCAGTCTCAGCTTGCATCGCAGCTCACGGAGCTGCAATCAGAGAAGGAATCCCTGATTTCCGATCTGGATGGAGCACAGCGTGAGGCAAAGGAGATGAGAGCCCAGGAAGGTACGGTGAGGGCACAGGTTGCTGCGCTGGAATCTGATCTTGCTGTGGTACGACAGGAACTGGAAAAGGCACGCAGTGAAGAGAAAAAAGCGACATCTCAGTTGTCGTCAGACGTCAGTGCTGTCCGAACAAAGGCAGCGACCGTGTTATCCGAGGGGGGACAAGAGAAGGTTGCGGTAATGTCGGCTGAGAACAAGGTCGAGTCTTCGATGGCGGCGACTGCTGCTCAACCGGATGAGGAGATAAATGTAGGGGTCGCTGAGGTTGAGGCACCACGCCCTCTTGATGTAACACTGAAGGAAGCACACGAGGCTGTTTTCCCCAACGTAGCTGATAGGGTAATCTTCACAAGGGCTCTTTCCGACATTACCAGTAAGGACCCCGGCGTGCGCGCAGATGCGGCCAGAGTAATATCTGGCATCCGCCATGAGTTGTCAGTCAGAACTCTTATCGCTCGGATGGTGCGCGAACCGTCCTCACAAGTGCGACAAGAGTTAATTAAGGCCCTGACGAGACTGAAGATGAAGGAAGGGCTGGGTGCGGTTAAACGCGCTTTGACCGACGAGGCGGCTTCTGTCCGATTGGCTGCTGTGTGGGCCCTATACCATCTGGGTGGAGCGGAGAGTGCCCCTGAGCTGGCACATATGTTTTCAGATGAGGATGAAGAGATCCGACGCAGGGCTGCCACGTGTGCCGGCTGGCTGGGTCAAGAAAAACTTGCTGTAAAGTTGTTACCGCTCTTGGCCGACAGCAGTGTTTCGGTCCGTCAGGCGGCAATCGAGGCAATGGCCAACCTTCGTTCTCGGAAAGTGGTCTCAACCCTCATTGAACACTTGGACGACCCTGAGAAAACGGTCAGGAAGGCTATTATTAGTGCCCTGAAGGCAATCACTGGTAAGAAGATGAATGGGGCGTTTCCAACAGATGAAAAGTCGCTTCGGCGTCTGATGGTGCGATGGCACGAATGGTGGAAGGACGAACTCTTGGGATGATTAGGTAGGAAGTGGGAATATCTGTATCGGCACAAATTTTCGATTTGAAGTAGCGGGTGTGGTTTTGTAGTCTATGAACCAATCCCGAGGAAATTGAGGGCTGTAGAAGACGCGTTTTTCGACATCGACGTATGGTCATTGATAGAAAACGGCGCCGATTGAAACCCTCGCTGACGAGTAATAAGTTAAGGAGATCATCTGATGCCAAAAAGTCGGAAACAAATGACAGGCGTAAAGAAAAGAAACAAGCCGAGCCCAAGGAGGAAAAAGGTTAACAAGAATGTACCGGTCATACCCCTTTTGGAGTCGACCACAGGGGTCAAATCAACACACGAGCTGGGAATGCCGCAAGTTGACACTGGCATAGAAGACAGCGACATCGAGATTGAGAACCTTGCGGACGTTTCCGAGGAGAGGGCCAGCATAATCTCCATTGTTAAGGACCTCGAAGGACAGGTTGACACAGCATATGAGCTGAAAGAAATCCTGGAAACTGAGCTTGATGCAACTAAGAAGAGGCTATCCGAAGAGCTGGCTGCCCGTACTCAGTTAGAGGCACAAGTCAAGTCGCTCGAGGCACAGGCCACTCTGGCCGACCAGTTACGTGAGGACATCTCCTTTACCGAGGAAGAGCGGGATAAGTATGCCAGCTTGCTCGCCGAGACCCAGCCACAGCTTGAGGCAATGACTAAGGAGCGTGACTCGCTAATCGAGGATGTGGCTTCTACCGAGGCGCGCGTTAATGAACTCGAGGACGAGAAGACGACCCTTGAGGCCCAGGTGATGAACCTCAGGGACAAAGTCACAGATATGAACCGTCTACGCGGGGAAGTGGATAACCTCCGAGGGAAGCTTACGGGCGCCGACGGCAGGGTGGCCGATCTGCATGTTCAGCTTGAGGAGCAGCAGGCTGCGAATAGGGACCTAATAGAGAACAGCGCACGCCTCGAACAGCAGTTAAAAATGTCGAACACCAACCTTGAGGCCACCAAGAATGAACTCGAACTGGTCAAACAGGCCTTGTACGACATACGCAGCGAGGCGACTCTCGTCAGGGGGCGCGTCCGTCAGCGGTACTCTAAAAAGAAGAAATAGTTCCTCATGGTTGAACGTTCAAGCGTTAATCAAGAGATGCAACAGATTCTCACTCGCGCTTTGGAGACAACCCGAAAGGTCGTGTCCGAGGTGTGTGAAAACATGCACATCATCGATGTTAGAAGCATCTGAAAGACAAACTAGTTTGGTCTGGAAGATGCGCGTGGCCGTCGCCGGTTCGTGAGCCCTAAGAGGCGATTGGCCTCTTTTGGGCGTCATTGTATATTGCATGCTGTATTAGCGGCGCCATGCCACCTTATCCTATCGGTTAGCGAGCGGAATCACCTGCTCGCTCGAGTAGTTCTTGAAGAAGCCTTTCTTATCAGCTGAGGAGTGCTAATGCTTCGCTCAGGCTATAGTCATCCAATACACTGATAAGATAAAACCAGCCCCAGCGATCAACTTTCAGATATGTTGCATCTATTTGCCAGAGCTGAGCCATATCGTTCCTAATGGAAGCTTCCAACAAGCTGAAGAGACAAGGAGGAAATATGGCGACATGGCAGTCGGACTGACTCATAGCAGAGGTTTAGGTGAAGTGGGGCAGCCGACAAGACTGCAATCCAGCTGGTGAAAGCCCAGCCGTGTCAGTTGCCCGTGTTGGACATGTAGTGATGCCACATCTCGGAATGGGTAATCAGAAAAAAGATTTTCGGCGATAATGCTGTTGATTGTACAAAATTTGTGCCAGAAATACGGTATAGTTGATAAATCTTTTTATCAGAGTGACTTCCTGACTATATTATTCTGTGAATAACGTGTGGAAATCTGTCATTTTTGCAGGGTGAGCCCACTTCACCGTGCTATGTTAAGGGTAAAGCCTTTATTTATAGTAAATCTTTCGGACCGTTCCTGCCAGGCAACCGGAATGCACGAAGCACCCCTAACACGGCCTAATTTTAACGAGGTTTACACGTCGAGTAGACGTAATATGGCTCCCTCACTTGACCTGCCCTAACTTTGCAAAACGAGGCCGACGCGATTCGAACGCGCAACCTTCGGATCGACAGTCCGATGCTCTAACCAGTTGAGCTACGGCCCCGTAATCTCAATAAGATACTGTAATATACCATCTCGCCAACTTTTATGTCAACTGTCTTTATAAAAACAGCTCATCGGCTCATCCAATCAAGATTTGACAGGGGTACTTATGGCTTGTGTGCTTGTGCTCTTATTTTCTCGAAGAACGTGAGCGTCTAACCACCGGCTGCGACTTGCTGTCCCTCTTATGATCTTGCTGTAGAATTCTCATTGCTTTCTTCACGTCAGCGACCTTTAAAACGCCAGTTGTTCGCCCGCCCTTTGCGCCTGCGGTACAATATGCGTACGAAATATTAATATGGTTCTTCGCCAGTTTCTCCGCCACCGCCGCAAGGGCACCAGATTTGTTGGTCAGCGTCACACACAAAACCTCTGTCTCGTTATAGGGCATATTTAGTTTTAGCAGCACCTCTTTTGCTCTCTGCGGCGCAGCAAAAACTACCCGCATAACCCCGTGCTCCACAGAATCCATCATTGTCATCGCTATGATATTAATCTTAGCTCGTGCGAATTCGCCGAGTACCTGCGCCAGAACACCCGGTTTATTGACCATGAAAATCGAAAATTGTGTCATAATATACATAACGTAAGCCTCTCTGACCAAAAACAGTCCTGCTTTAGCCGAGCGTGACCCCTGCTTGATACGGGCAATGATATGTCACCCGCACGAAAGCGGCGGTGCATCTGTCCCTGTTGTTTTGATTGCATTTTCCTTATCCCGGAAAAATCTGAAAATCTTATCAAGATTTGTTATCTTGAAAACCCTGTGCAATTGGGGATTAATTGCACTAATCACAACTTCGCCGTTACATGTTTTCAGCTTCGCTCGGATGTCCAAAAGCAGCCCCAGAACCTGGGACGAGAAAAACTTTACTCCCTCAAAGTCGAATATTAACTTGTTCGGATGATTCTTGTCAATAAATTTCTTTATCTGTTTGGAGGCGACGGCTATATCTTCCACCCCGCTTATTGAAGCAGACTTGAAAGCCACAACCGCTGCGCTTCCCTCACTTGTTATCTCCACGCCAACTTTTTCGTCCATGCCAGTTAATACCTCGTTTTCCCAAAATTTAATGTTTCAACTATTACGGTTGCATCAAGTTCCAACCGGATTTTATTCATCTTCTATCTAAAGTCCAAATCTTCATAAATTGCAGATGACCATTTGCTTTTGGTCGGCACCTCTTAAATCCTATTCGCCGTGTGAGTAGCCACAGCGGATGCGCAGAAAATGGTGTTCTATCGGCCTATTTCCTTACGCAGCCAATCGAGGCTTTGTTCAATCTTGCCGGGCGCCGCTTCGCATTCTATCGACAGTACGCCGTCCCAGTTGATTTCCTTGAGCAGTTCGATACAGCCTGCAATATTTTCGGCGTTGACCCCTTCGCCGATACCTACCACGGATGATGCGATGCCCGTCAGCCCGCCGCGCACAGCCCGGGCAAGCTCTTCGCTGACGTCTTTGATGTGGCAATGCGAAATCTTGTCCCGGAACCGCCTCAGGAACGCCACCGGGTCTTGCCCGGCGATGTATGTGTTACCCGTATCGAAGTTCATCCTCAAATAGGGTGAATCGTAAAAGTTCAGGATTTGCTCCATGGTCTCCGGGTTCGTCGTGTATGGGCCGTGCGGCTCGACATTGATGATGATATCGTATCTTTCGGCCCACTCCAGCACCACGCGGTAGTATTGCTTCATCAGGGCCATCACTTCGTCGTCAGTGTAGCCTTCCGGTTTACGGCCGCCGTCAGTGGTGTCCACGCACGGGCATCCAAGCGCCTTGGCGAACTGGATGGCCCGGGTGGTGTAGCCGATACCGCGATACTGGCCCTCCGGGCACGACATTGGATACGCCGCGTCAATTTGTGAGACCTTCAGCCCCATCGAGTCCAGGTAGTCCTTTAGCTTCATCGGGTCAGAATGAAGTGGGATGTGCGGATTATATCCCAACGCCTGAACAAAGTAGTCCCCGTCGATCGTACCGAACTCGACGTATTCCATCTCGTGGTCCCTGGCGAACTGACAAGGCACTTCGTAGGAAACATCCAGGTGCCGCCAATTATCTACGTGCATGCCCAATTTTATCATGGTTTTGCTTCCTGCCTATAGCTGCTTGTAGCCGGCCCTTTTTAATTCAGCCTTTTCGAGCCTGTGTGCCGCTCCACAACATCGCTTTGAGTTTCGCACCCCTTTGTATCACAATTCAACACCAACAGGATACCCAAATTCTGCCGGCTCGTCAATACTATTTTCCTCTCGAAAAGACTTTTGGGCTCTTGCATTTACTTTTTCTGCTGGACCTTTTTCGCCGCCCCTGCCACCCCCGCGTCTTCTTGTCGAAGACAAGAGCGGGGGTTGATCCTGTGAGTTCCATGGCAATCGGTGCAGATAGGCGGCTGCTTGTGCAGCTCGCGTTCCAACCAGCGGCTGACAACCTGTGCCGCATTGATGTCATGGCTCTTGTGGCACGTGCGGCACATTGTATCGACGCCGTCGCGCTTAAAGCTCACGTCCGGCGGCGTGGCCCCGATATCTTCATCATTTGCATGCCCGGCGCTGATGCCATGGCAGCGGATACAGCCGACCTTTGCGTGAAGATGCGTTCTGCTTAGTTCCTCTTTGACGAACGTCATGTGGCACACGTAGCAGGCCGCATTGACGCCGAGCGGATTGGTCTGCTCGAAGGGCGAGCGTGTATCCGACCAGCCGGAATCCGGCTCAGCCGCGGGCCGGCTGCACGAGTGCATGAGCACTATACATACCGCGCTCGCACAAAAAACCAGAACCTGCCTCATACTGTCTCCCAGTTTCTCAGCCATTGGTATTCCGGCGTAAGGTTAGCGTAGTAGTTATTGGCGCACCGCCGGAGGGCCGTCTTGTCCTCGGAGGTCAGTGGCTCATTACGCTGGTAGGACCCTTTGACATTCTCTTCGAGATGTTCCGGGATATTGACGCCCGGAATAATGGCTGAAATGCGGGGTTCCTGGAGCATCGTTTTCACCAGGACATGGGCGTTATTGTCCACGCGGCCTTTGATTTGACTGGGTTTGAGGCCGAAGGTCGTCCCCGCGCCGAATGGCTTGAGACCGATTACCCCCACGTCCTTTTCTTTCGCCAGCTTCAGGAGGCTGTCGCCGCCGAATTCCCTGGTCAGGAAAAGATATGGAAAGATTATCACGGAGAATTGGGGATATTCGTTGAGCACGCGACGGAAAACCTTGGGATTGTGCGCCGAGATGCCGAGCCAGCGAACCTTGCCCTGCTTTTGGACCTTTTCGAAAACCTCGACAACCATATCGAGGACCCGGCGGCTGACCATCAGCATCGTAGCCCTGACTTTTTGACCCTGGCCCCACGTTGCGCCGACGGGCCGCCAGATATCAAGCATGTCGGTCTTATAGTGCTTCAGCCGGCCGTCGATCTCACGGCTGAAGCGCTCCCTGGAAAGCTCATTCTCGTATTCCTCGGTGAGCTTTTGTGGCCAGGATGCGAAGCCGATGTGCCAGTTGTCCCGCCTGCCGCGAAGTGCCTCGCCGTAGAGCTCGCATTCATCGGTGATGTTGGTATCGAGGTAATTCATGCCCAGCTCGGCTGCGCGTTCGAGCACCTCGATGCGGTTCTCAAGACCGAGCGAGCC
>CAYGBH010000049.1:13424-15331 GCA_964348055.1 uncultured Pirellulales bacterium | reverse complement strand
CGTTCTTCATGGCGGATGCGAGGTGGAGCTTACCGGAGAGACCACATACGTAACCCATGTCTTTAAAGAGCTTTGTGACGAGCGGGGCCTGTTCGGCCCATGATTCTGCGCCGTTCTTACATGCTTTGACGGAACAGGGATACATACCGGTCAGGAAACCGGCGCGACTCGGCGTGCAGATAGGTGAGGTGCAGAATGCATGATCGAACGCAACACCTTCATTCACAAGGCGGTTAATATTGGGTGTGTGAATGTATTTGTTTCCAAGCGCGCCAATCGTGTCCCAGCGCTGCTGGTCAGTGCATATCCAGAGGATATTCGGCCTTTTGCTTCTCTTGCTGGATTGTTGTGCACAAGATGAATTATTTGCTAAAGCCCAAACCATGGCTACGCCCGGAGCCGCACTAACCTGCAAAAACTGGCGTCTATTTAGTTTCTTCATACTTGTCACTCTTTTTCTGTTTTTAGCTCAGACCTACTGTCTATCTCCTCTTTGGCAATGCCGCTTTCCAGCCATCCTCAAGAAGTTTGCTAAGCTTTTTAAGAGTAGGCTTTTGTTCCTCTCTCCCGGCAAGGTTTGTAAGCTCAAAAGGATCTAAACGATGGTCATACAGTTCAATCGCTATCGGCTGCTTTTTCTTTACATCAATCCATTCTATATAGTGAAACCGCTCGGTGCGAACAGAGTAGCCCATAGTATCAAAATTTTTCTTATAGTACGGCGGGCGCGGAAACTGTGTGAATGCCGCTTTTTTCCAACTCCGACCCGGGTTATCAAACAGTGGGACCATCGAAGTCCCTTCCAAACCGCTTGGTACAGACAATCCGGCTAACTCAACCAGAGTAGGATGCATGTCAATCAGTTCTACTAACTTTCGACAGACTTGTCCCTTCCTCTTTTGCGGTGAAGATATTATCAGTGGTACCCGTGCATCAAATTCATAATTGCTTGTCTTACACCATATCGTGTGCTCACCGAGGTGGAAGCCGTGATCCGACCAGAGGCAGATAATAGTGTTTTGGCACAAGCCGAATTTATCGAGTGAATCCATCAGTCTGCCAATTTGAGCATCGGTATAACTTGCAGCCGCGTAGTAGCCATGGCGAACTTCGGCTGCTTTTTCCGGAGGAACAGCCCCAATGTTTGGAATATCGGTATAACCTCGTAGTTCTTTCCAATTGTGCAGGGCAATATCGGGTCCATCTTTTGGCCTATTTAGTGCCGGCCAATCATCGTTCTTAAAAGTCTCTCGCTTGTACATATCCCAGTATTTCTTCGGAGCAGCACAAGGCAGGTGCGGTTTTCGAAAACCTACCGCCAGGAAGAACGCCTTACCTTTTTCTGCGAGTTCTTCAATCTTTTTAACTGCTTCGCCAGCTACCTTACCGTCAATGTACGCTTCATCCGGCACATCCGCACATTCTGCTGCAGCCTGTTTGCCGCTCTCGTCACCCGGCCGGTTTTCAGGCAGGACATACTGCTCACGTTTAGTGCAGTGGTCCCAGACTGGTTCGGCCGACCAGCTCGGTGGGTCTGTCGACGGTGGTCCCTGGCCGTGAAGAACCTTGCCGAAACTCTGGGTATAGTAACCATGCTGTTTAAAATATTGAGGGAGCGTAACGATATCCGGATGATGCTCACGAAAATGCGTTTTCAAATCCCACACCTTGAGGGTATCCGGGCGCAGACCGGTTATCACAGATGCTCTTGACGGATTACATACTGCCTGCTGACAATAAGCATTTAAGAAAACCGTTCCCTCTCTTGCAAGCTTGTCCATATTGGGTGTAACTGCGATCTTATCACCAAGACAGCCTACGGTGCCTCGCAGGTCATCGATCGCAATAAACAGAACGTTGGGCTTTTTCACCTTCTCTGACCATAAGACAGCAGGAAACACCTGTGA
>CAYGBH010000049.1:0-13324 GCA_964348055.1 uncultured Pirellulales bacterium | reverse complement strand
TTCTTCTGTGCCGTCATTATAACGGATATACCGCCATTGCTTAGACCTGACGGCATGGTTTCCTCGTTCATATGTAATAATCGAAGGACGCTCCCAGGCAGCCTCTGGATTCTCCAGAAGCCGAACCAAACTTGTCCCATCAAACTTCGCATTTGCTCTTGTGCCACATAAATCAATAAGTGTCGGGTAAATGTCGATCAGGTTTACAGGACGATTACAAACCGACCCAGGCTGTGTGACGCGCGGCGCCACGATAAAGAACGGGACGCGTGTTGCCCGTTCCCAAAGCGTCTGCTTGTGCCATGCCCCTTTCTCACCCAATTGCCAGCCGTGGTCGGACCAAACCACGATGACGGTATTGTTGTGGTATGAACTTTTCTCCAAAGCATCTAATAGAAGCCCAACCATTGCATCGGCAAAACTGATTGAAGCTAAATATGCTTGGACCGCTTCCTTGTATTTCCCTTCCTTCTTTACAAGTTCGAAATCGGCATGTCGAGCTTCGGCCATCTTTCTGCCGGCAACAGGGACATCATCCAGGTCATCTCTTTTAACTTTGGGCAGTTTGATTCTGTCTAAAGGATATAAATCGAAATATTTCCTTGGGACATACCACGGCAGGTGCGGGCGGTAGATTCCAGCGGCCAAAAAGAACGGTTTATCATGTGCTCTTTCAAGAAAGTCTATGGCCCACTGAACCATCTGACCATCACCCATCTCAAGGTCCGGCTTGTCAAAGGGCCCCCAGTCGAATGAACGGTAGTTACCAGGCGGTTTCTTTCCAAGTCTTACGTTTTCAATACCATTTAGTGGAAAGCCCTCGGGCCAATGCAAGCCTTTCTTGAATGCATGTTGTCCCGGCACGGGATAAACATAGTGCCATGGGTTGTCTTGAACCTGGGGATGATAATTGTCCCAAATCCCCGGTGGGTTGTTACCAAGTGTATGGTGAAAAATCTTTCCTCCACCTTCGACGTGGTAACCGTTCTTTCGGAAGTGCTCCGGCATAGTCACAACCTCAGGCAGAGCAGGCCGCCACCATTGTCCATTGTTGTATACGCCGGTCGTGGACGGCCGCAATCCGGTCATTATCGCTGTTCGTGACGGATTGCAAACCGTCGATGGACTGTGGGCATTGGTAAATGTGATGCCCTTGCGCCCAAGACGGTCGAGATTGGGTGTATGCACTTTTGCCGAATATCCGCCTAAAGAACTGATCCAATCGTTCATGTCGTCCAGGGCAATGAACAGAACATTAGGCTTACGCTCAGATGCCATTAGCCTGCGCGAAAACAGAGATGTTATGCTAAGTACTGATAATCGGAGAAAGTCGCGTCTATTCATACGAACTTTCCTCTCTCGTAATTTCAAATCAATAATATTTACCGGTAATCTTTACCATCTGTGAGCCATTCCAGCGAAAATCGTGCAAAAACTATCTCACCATACCTCGTTTTCCCCTCCTTCGTACGAACAGCCAATATCACCATCGGGCAGTACTGCAAGGCATGAATAGGCCGATGCACCATCGTGAAGAAATTTCGAGACCGGCCATGTTTTGCCTTCATCATAACTCAGACGGACGGTCATATTGACCCTATCTCCCCTGGATTGCCGGGGAGAAGGCGCACTGGTAGGATTGGAAAAAAGTAGGCGATTTTTTCCATTATAGGAAGCGAGAGTATAACGCAGGAAACTTGCCTGGCACACAGGCTCTATAAGAACAGGATCGAGTTTTAATTTAGACCACGTCTGCCCTCCATCGGCGCTCGTGACAATGCCTCGTTTTCCCTGGCTGTTTTCCTGCATACGCATATTCAGCATAAGCTTGCCATTAGCCAGTTCCACGACTTGACATTCATTACATCCGCCGTATACTGAACCGCCTAATTGCCAGCTCTTGCCGTGGTCGTCACTATAGATAATATGTGAAGCGTGGCCGTTCTTGTCCGTGTGATCACAGGGGATAACCAGGCGCCCCTTATGAGGGCCTTTTAAAAGCTGAATACCTACTCCAGGACCTGTTGCATACCACCACCAGTCTTTTTTCTTTGTCGTCGCTGTTATCTCAATTGGTTTCGACCAAGTACGGCCATCGTCCTCCGAGGAACACACATACACACGACGCGTATCTTTTGCGGTACCATCATGGAGTCTCTTACCACTGTCCGTACTGTCGTTCCATGTCAAGAGCAGCCAGATAACACCAGTTTCACGGTCCTGTACGGGATGCGGATTTCCACAAACATTTCTCCCCTGGTCCCAGACCACCTGCTTGGGCGCCCAAGTTTTGCCGCCATCTTCCGAACGCCGTACCAAAAGGTCGATGTCACTGCTGTCTCCGCCTTCTCTGCCTTCACAAAAAGCCAGCAACGTACCTGCTGGTGTGGTCAGTAACGCTGGGATCCGGTAGTTGTTATAGCCGCCCCAGACCTGAACGAAAAGGGCTTTCTGCCTCAAAGTTTTAGTCCACCCACATGCACTGAACAAAGTAAGCAGGATTGCAGTCATAGTTATGAATTCCCAACGGTACACCTCTCTAAGTTTCATGTTTCATTTCTTTCTGTGCACTCAACAAACAATTTCAGATATTTTCAAGTGCATGGCTTTTTGCCCGTAAAATTGACTGGCTGCTAGATTTTGATGTCCGCCCGAGCCTCGTCGGTTGTGCTACACAGTCCGGCGGCTTTCTTTATGGCTTCGAGTTCAGTGCGAAGATGTTGCTGGAACAAGATGATATCCGCGCTGTGGATGAGCAGGTTAGCGCCGAGCTTGAGGAAACGCACCTGCTGCTCTAAGCTGCCCCAGAAGTGAATGCCCGCGCCGATGTTGGCGGCACGCGCCTTGCGGAAGATTGTTTCGCAGGCGCTCAGAAACTTCGGATGTTCCCACTGCTCCGGCACACCGAGACTGCACGAGAGATCGTACGGTCCTATGAGCACGGCATCGAGATCAGCCACTGCGAGGATTTCATCCAGCGCCTCGATGGCGGGAACGCTTTCGATATTGATGATGAGCAGGCGGTTCTTCGCGCCATCTTCCATGTAGGACTTCAGTTCCGGCTCAACCTTGGCACCCTCGAGCATTTGCTGGAGCTTCTGCCCCTTGATGGGCCGCAGTTTCACTGCGCCGCGCAGGTCCTGCACCTGCTCCACCGTTTCCACGTAAGGGGCGATGACGCCCGCGGCGCCGCCATCAAGAACCATTGTGGCCGCGTAAGGATCCGGCGCCGGTATGCGCACCAGCGGCGGCAGGCCGAGCGCGGCGTAGGTCTGGCACATCCAACTCAGTTCCGCGCGATCAAGCGCGATATGCTCGGTATCGATGAACACACAGTCCAATCCGCAGCCGCGCACCACATCGGGCCAGCGCGGCGAGGGCGAGACAATGAGCGTGCCGAAGACCGTGTCCCCGGTGTGTAGACGTTGGCGAAGAACGGCTGGAGTCATGGCGCAACCCTTAATTTACCGAAGTGGATATGAGTGCGGGGGCGTTTGGTGGTGCCGCTGTCCCACACGGCGCGAAAGTCGCCGGGCCTCACCTCGATCAGCGTGGGATACGAGTTCTTGATCCCGGCATCAAAGAAGGTTTTTTCTTCGCTCCAGGTGCCGCCGGCCGGTCTGATCTTATAACGCAGGGACATCCTACCGCCATGAGGGAATTCCGGCGTAATTTCCCGCTGGGCGGGCCCATCGTTATAGACATAGATGTGAGTGCCGTCCGCCGCGCGGCCGAAGAAGCCTTTCGCCTTCGCGTTATGCAGTTCCGGCTCCGGCTGCGCGGCGCTCCAAGTGTGGCCGCCGTCGCGGCTAAGGCTGGAATAGGCCCGCGGCGGATCCGTGGTGAGATTCGTGTTGTCGTAGTTGGCGGTGCGCATCACGATCTTCAGTTCGTCTGGTGCACCCCAGGGGGCGATATTGCCCTCGTGGAGAAATACCTTGCTGCTAACCGGCTGCGGGATGAAGGACTCGAGTTTCCATTCCAAAAGACTGGTGCTGCTGAGAATGAAATGCTCGCGCGAGCCGAGTGGGTCTTTCTGCAGCGAGTTGCGGTGCGCGGGCAGAAGATAACACGGTTGGCCCTGGATATGTGTCGGCTGGACACCTGCGTTGAGAATAAGCGGCCCAGCATAATATACGGCCAGTTCCACGGGCGTCCACGAGTATCCGCCGTCTGCGCTGAAGGAGCCGGCGAGCTGCGAATCCTCGCTGTTCACATATACAATGGGGCACCGCATGGCGAAGCACCATATTATGTCCTGCTCCGGCGGTTTGAACAGAACTGGATTCGCATAAGCGAACTGTATCGCCCCTTGCCGCCGATTGTGATCGAATATTGCTACTGGCTCGCTCCAGGTATCCCCGTCGTTCTTGGAAACGCTTGCGAAGATATCGCCCATATCCTTCTTGTTGTTGATCATCGCGCCAAACGCCACCACCAGAT
The DNA here is from genome assembly GCA_964348055.1 of uncultured Pirellulales bacterium. Taxonomy (GTDB): domain Bacteria; phylum Planctomycetota; class Phycisphaerae; order Sedimentisphaerales; family Anaerobacaceae; genus JAUXAL01. The sequence continues at coordinate 8,881 of CAYGBH010000049.1, read as the reverse complement.
GCTTCCGCTTCCACTGCGCGATGAAGGGCTGCCACAGCCGCCAAGCGTCCGGGTGCGATTCGATGCGCCGGACGACTCGGATATCGGTGACGTCACCTTTATAGCCCCTCCCTCCCTGGACAAAAAGAGTTTTTTGGCTCAATGGTTTAGCGGAGGCATATGGACTAAGCAAAATCATCAGCATTACAGCCATAGTTCTGAATTTCCACCGGTACATCTTTTCCAACTTCATTTTTTAATCCCTTCTATCTCGGTATTGCACTGTAGGTCGTCGGCAAGAATGAGACACAGAGGTCTCTGAATTAGGAGACGATTTCAGCTCTGGTTTCCATTGTACTGTTGTATTCTTTCCTTTCAAGAATTATATTTCTTTTCAATTCCACACGTTTTGTCAGGATTTTCTCACGCTGGCCATAGTACACATCACCAGGTGTCACATTCCCGACGGCTTCATGATACCGACGGCTATTATACCAGTCCGCAAATCGAGCGATTCCAGCCTCAAGTTCCTGCGGTAACTGCCAAATGTGCAACAGCACATGTTCCTTCATGGATCGGTGATATTAGAGTAGTGGTGAGCAAAAAAGGGTGACATTTTTTTAAGGGAGAAAAAGAAATTCTTTGATAATAATCGTGTTAACGCTTAGAATGTAGCAAAGTCAACGTGAAGTGACAGGTACTATAGGAATGAAAGGACTCATCCAATGGCGGAGGTGTTATCTTTGGAGCCCCTCGAGAAAAACAATCCTCTTCTTAAGGCCAAGAACTGTTTCATCACACCTCACATTGCCTGGGCTACCCGCGCAGCACGAGAAAGATTACTAAAAATAGCCGTCGATAATGCGGTCTCATTCCTCGCGGGCAGGCCCAAGAATGTGTTCAATGGAGGAATTCCCCAACCGAGAAAGAATGCGTTTGAGAATCCCAAGTAAAAGTAACCGCTTGATTGATGAATAAGACTGAACATGAACGCAATTATGAGTATAAACTCTCCGCAAAAGGCGTGAGTTATGGCCGCCTGCTCTTGGTGATTTTTCTGGTCTTGTCGCAAACCATAGCGGCGATGGCCGGCACCGGGAACGCCCCTGACCTGTTGGAATGGTCGCAGCTGCCGCCTTTACCCGACCCTGTTGGTTTGGCTGGTCCGTTCGTAGGTGTTTCAGGGGAACCCTCAAACGATGTCCTTATAATTGCCGGAGGCGCCAATTTTCCAGATGGCCCTTCCTGGGAGGGGCACCCCAAAGTCTGGCATGACCGGGTTTTCGTCTTAACAGACCCGCAGACAAAATGGACGAGTGGCTTTAAACTTAAGCGTCCACTGGGATATGGCGTCTCCGTAACGTGGAATAAGAATATTATCTGCTTGGGCGGCGGTGATAAGAACCGGCACTATGCTGATGCTTTCGTACTTCATTGGACCGGGACCAAGCTTGAAACCATTCCCTTGCCATCAATGCCCAGCCCCTGTGCTTTCTCAGCAGGCGTTTTGTTGAACAATATCGTTTATATAGCCGGGGGCCAGGAGACGCCATCCAGCGCAGAGGCGCTTAGGAATTTCTGGGCCTTGGATTTGTCCCAGCCAAAAGAGAACATGAAATGGGAACAACTGGAGCCCTGGCCTGGTAAAGCGCGAATACTGCCGGTCATGGCCACGCAAGAAGAGGATGTATTTCTCATTAGCGGCGCCCGGCTATACGAAGGAACCGATGGGAAAGCAACACGCGAATTTCTAACCGATTGCTATCGCTACAACCCAAAAACAGAGCAATGGAAAAGCATAGCCGATGCGCCCCGTCCCATAGTAGCCGCCCCAAATCCCGGTATCCCGCTCGGAAATGCCCATATTCTGTTCCTGAGCGGCGACGACGGCGAGAATTTCTTTCGAGCGGCAGAACTAAAAGACAAACATCCCGGCTTTCCTGCTGACCTTTTCATCTACCATACCGTCACTGACACCTGGACAAAAATGGGGGAATTTCCGAAGAGAATTCCAAGTGACCTTGGTAAATATCACAATGCAGGGACCTGGCCGCCAGTGACAACCACTATTACTAAGTGGCAAGGAAGATATGTTGTCCCTACCGGCGAAGCCCGGCCTGGAGTCCGCACACCAAACATATTCTGGGCACAACCAATTAGCATATCAGGAAGTTTCGGCCGTCTGAACTGGATAATCCTGGTGGCCTATTTAGCGTTGTTGGTCAGCATAGGTTTCTACTTTGCCAGGCGGGGGAAAACAACCGATGATTTCTTTCTGGCCGGCAGACGAATTCCCTGGTGGGCGGCAGGTCTGAGTATTTTCGGAACTCAACTAAGTGCGATTACATATTTGGCCATGCCTGCAAGAGCCTATGCGACGGATTGGGTGCTGTTGATATTGAACATCGGTATATTTGCTATAGCCCCTTTTGTTATCTACCTATATCTTCCTTTCTTCAGGCGGCTCAACATTACCACGGCCTACGAATACCTTGAAAAACGGTTTCACGTAAGCATTCGATTGTTAGGCAGCCTGTCATTCGTGGCGTTTCAATTAGGCAGAATGGGTGTCGTTGTCCTGCTTCCAGCCTTAGCCTTGTCGGCTGTGACAGGTCTAAATGTCTACCTATGCATTGCCTTGATGGGTATCTTGAGCACGGTCTATACTGTCCTCGGTGGTATTGAAGCCGTAATATGGACGGATGTCCTACAAGCAATTATTTTAGTAGGAGGGGCACTGGCCGCGCTGGGTATTATCGTGGGGAATCTGGACGGAGGTTTCAGCCAATTCGTTTCCATCGGCATCGAGAACAGTAAGTTCAGCCTCGCACATCTAAATTGGAACTGGACCACAGATGCTCTAATCGTCGTTATCCTTGGAGCCATCTTTACAAATTCCCTTGTACCATACACAACCGACCAGGCAGTCATTCAGCGTTACCTAACTACGCCGGATGAGAGGCAGGCAGCCAAGGCCATCTGGGTTAATGGCTTCTTGGCCATTTTTGCAGGCGTATTGTTTTTGTCAGTTGGCACTGGCCTATTCGTCTTCTACAAAGCCAACCCACAGCGTTTAGTTCCTCTCGAAAAGACTGACCAGATCTTTGCCTCGTTCATCGCTCGGCAAATGCCACCTGGTTTAGCTGGACTTGTTATTGCTGGTGTATTCGCAGCCGCCATGTCTACGCTCGATAGTAGCATGCACTCGATCTCAACCGCAGTGACGACAGATTTTGTTCGACGATTTATTCGGCGCCTCTCAGAAAGCAAATATCTTCTTTTTGCAAGATGTTTAACTATAGCTCTGGGCCTATCTAGCACAGCAACCGCTATGTTGTTAGCCAGTATTGAAATCAAGTACCTCTGGGACTTTTTTCTTGGGATTATGGGATTGCTGGGAGGGACCCTCGCCGGCTTGTTTATGCTCGGCATCTTTACGCAAAGAGTCGGCACCACTCATGCGTGGATTGGAGCTATTGCGAGTATAGGCACATTGTTGTATGTGAAATTAGCAACAGACCTCGATAGTCTGTTATACGGCGCTATCGGCGTGTTAACCTGTTTCAGTGTTGCGTACCTCACCAGCAGGATAATACCGACAAAAGTGAAACGAACAACCCGTTTGACTATTTATAATGTTCCCAAACCCGCACATTAAAATCAAATCGGCCACCTGCACCCGTGGTGGCCTGCATAGGAGATGCAGACCCAGGTGGGCGTTTTATTTTTCATGCTAACAACTCGAGGAAAGGCTGGGATTAGTTTGCGGCCCCATTTTGAAACAAGTCGCAAAATGGAAATCCTCTAATATTTTTATCATTCCTCCTTTCTGCCAAACCTTGCTTCTGTGTTCCTATCAAACTTATCACATGCTGTGTCAAAGTCCATATGGACCATTTATAAGCCGTTGCTTGAAGTAAGTCTTATATCTGATATCTGTTCATAAAACGGGCACAAATCTTCCGGTAGTTAATGATGAGTCGTTAATAACTCAGGCTGAGTTCTTAGTTTACATCATTCGAAGAAGCAAATAACCTTCTGTGAGAGGATGTCACACATGACTTGCAGCTGTTCGTCGTTGGTTTCATACACCCTGACGGCGTCTACATACTTGCTACTATCCGGCAGGAATTCAGTTAGTAGGTTGGACATCTGCAAAAACCACTTCTTATTGAATATTGCGCCTTGTTTCTCGGGGAAAATAGCTACATAAAAAATATCAGTTTCAACCAAGTCCTGGAAGAAGTGGGTTCCAAAAGAAAGCTCCGGCATCAAATTACCACCCTCGTAAGCGACCTCCGCCAACACAGCAACTCTGTTTATTTCAGCAAAACTAACAGGCACTCCCAGGCTCGGCGTTGTTGTTCCCCATCTACCAGGTCCAAGCAGGATTGTTGGGGTAGTTTCTCTATCAATTTGCCTATTTAATTTGCCTACCAGTCTGGCGATGTCGTATTTTTGCGAGAGAGGCATCCGCACATACGCTGCAGGGTCAACATAGATGACTCTTCTTATCGGTTGGGAGATACTGCCGCCCATAGTATATCCACGAGATTTGAACAGAATTTTTTCTGAGTCGATGTTTTCAGGTATCGTTACTTTTGCCGTCAGCCCTTTTGTCTGTAATGGTCTACATTGAACCAGGTTAATCTTGAGTTCGTCGTTTTTTGTAAAGTTGGCAGTAAATTCTATGTCAACAGGGTATTGGTAATGACTGTCCAAAATTCTAAGCATTTTTTGCATGGTCTGCGTGAAGTCGGTTTTGGACAGAAGTTTTTCAAATGTCAGTATCCAGATGCGCTTACTTTTCATACCGAGTTCTTTTATCCTTCGCTCAGTGTGGCGGTCAGGACTTGCCACCAGGTCTAATCTCACATCGACTTTTTTGAGTAGATTAGGCAGTTCAACAGTCCTTAACATATTCTCTTTTGTATCGAGCAAGTCAACATTATGTTGCGAGAACTTTGCAGCATCTTCAATTTCGGAGTAAGGGCGTAACAACGGTTGGTCTAAGGCAATTATTTGAGGATAGTCATCTTCCACGCGGTCTACAGCCCTCGTGCCCAGCCCGAAAACGAGCCGCAACATACCAGCTTTCGGATCGAGGTCGGGCTTCCAGACAAAAGTATTGTAGGAAACACCAACGCCTGCAAGATCAGGGAAAAAGCAATGGTCTTGATACGAACCTGATACTCGCTGAACCAGCAAAGCCATTTGTTCGTCTTGCTGATCGAGGCCTCTTTGCAAGCGATATGTGAGTGCATTTTCGTCCATAGTGCTCGCATAAGTCCTTCGAATTGCATTCTCGAATTCAGCATAACGTTGTTGTGAGTCGCCCTGATTCACCAGAAATATACTCTCATATTTACCGGCAAAGGCATTTCCAAACGAATCTTCCAACAGACTGCTGGAGCGAACAATGATGGGAGACTGGCCGAAGTACTCTATCATTTCCTGGAAACGTTCGCGTATTTCATCAGGGAACTTGCCGCGTAGCAGATTTTCTTTCATTTCAGGCGCGACTTTGAAGTAACCATCTTTGGTTCGTTGTTTCATAAATAAGTTCCACCAGCCGTTTTCAACTATGTAACTATAAAAGACGTCTGAGCCCACATAGAATGAGTCATGAAGTTCCAATCGCTGGTCCCAATCAAGTGAGGAATCCTTCGATAGAATTTTCCGAGCCAGCAACATACCTGCAGCTTTACCGCCGATGAATCCGCTCCCAATCAGCCTGTTTTTGATATTTATTAAATCTTCCAGAGAAAAATTGTCCTCTGCGAGTTTTGAAATTCTTCTCTCACGGCCAATCATTATTCTGCAAAGTTGCTTAACGGTTTCTTTGACTTTTTCAGAATCTTCGGGTGCCGACTGCAAACTTTCGGCATTCATAAAAAGTCTATCCCAATAATCTAATGCTCTGGCAGAGCCTTTCAGGCCCCTGTCTGCGAACTGTGAGAACAGTTTAGCGGCATCCACACTGCTTATAATGGGAGAAAAATTCTCCTCTTGCTGCAAATGCGGAAGAAACATCGTCGGAGAGTAACGTTGCCACACCTTCAAGGGATGAACGTAGAAGTTTCCTTCAAAATTATAGACATCCAGCAGTAACTGTGTGGTTTCGCGAATTCGAGCTATAGTCTTGAATGAATGGTTACTGCGCAACAGTGCGAAGTAAGCAATAGTATCCAGCTCGAAAAGATAAGGACAAGTAATCATAAAGAAGTTGCCTACCATCAGGTCCGTTGCCCAAGCACTGAGTAAATCTGACAGGCAATCAAATACATAATAGGTTTCCACGCCTTCTTGTGTAATTGCAGCGTGAACCTGCGTGGAAAAGCTCTCAAAGCCACTGCTGGCATCAAGATTATAAATCGTAATACGTGAATCCGGCTGGACAAGAGGTGCGTGGTCCGCAAATCTCATGTATACTACTTTTCTACCATTTTTCAAACCCTCGGTGACAAAGGGAGTAACAAATCGTTGATAGTCCTCTATGCTATCGACCTGCCAGACAACGTTATCGCCTTTGTTAAGACCAGAAACAATTTGGTCTAAGCCTTTAAGACCGGTATCTGCCCAAGCTGCCATAAATCAACCTCTCCTAGTGTAGTATTTCCTGTAATCGATTCCTAATTCCTTGACTTTGTATCTTACGATCCGGGCGGTAGAACCCAGATCCCGTGCCGCTGCGGCAAGACTGCCGTTACATCGCTTCAGCGCGTCGACGATTATATCGCGCTTAAATAAGTTGATCCTTTCCTTGAACGAACCGGTTCCAATGGTGTCTGAGGCATCGGAAGTCTGCAGTGTCGGCGGTAAATGATGGGCCCGTATAACACCTTCGCTGCTCAAAAGCACAGCTCTCTCAATGCAATTCTCAAGTTCTCGCACGTTGCCCGGCCAATGATATGCCACCATCATATTGATTGCTGGCGTACTTATGCGTCTAACATCTTTGCCCATCTTCTTCGAATATTGTTCAACGAAATAATCGGCTAATAGAAGTATATCATCTCTACGTTCGCGCAACGGTGGCAGAAAAATAGGAAATACGTTTACCCGATAGTAGAGGTCTGGTCGGAAAACACGCTGCTTGACAGCCTGTTCCAAATCGCGATTTGTGGCAGCTATAATTCTGGCGTCAGTCGTTAAGGTACGATTACTACCTACACGCTCGAACTGGCGTTCCTGAAGAACTCTAAGAAGCTTGACTTGAGTGGCTGCCGCGAAATCACCTATCTCATCAAGAAACAATGTTCCACCATTAGCTTCTTCAAGCCGACCCTTGCGGCTCTGGATGGCACCGGTGAAGGCACCTTTTTCATGGCCGAACAGTTCACTCTCCAGGAGATTCTCGTTCAAGGCAGCACAGTTGACCTTAACAAAAGGCCCTTTTGCTCTTTGGCTGGAATAATGGATTGCGTGAGCAACTAATTCCTTCCCTGTACCGGATTCACCACGAATGAGAACCGTTGTGTCACTGCCGGCAACCTGATGAATTTGCTTATACATATCGCGCATAGCGTTAGAGTTGCCGATAATATTTTCTGGCCGAAATCTGTCTTCCAACTCATGACGCAATCGCACATTTTCATCCTCAAGTTCCTGTCGGCGTAGAGCCTCCTCTCTTCTTGTTCTCACATCATTGGCAATCATGCTCGCCACGATACTTAGCACTCGCATGTCTTCCTCAAGGGACGCATCCTTATCGTATGTCCGGTCAACTGAAATTGTGCCTATTACTTCCTGGCCAATCGAAATAGGAACACAAATAAAGCTGATCTCTTCTTTCGTAACATTCCACCGCTCGAATCGGTTAAGAAACAGTGGTTCTTCGGACACTTTCGGTACGATCATTGCTTTGCCGGTTTGCATTACTTTGCCCGTCACACCTTCGCCCAATCGGTACCGGACCGTGCGGCTGCGTTCGGCCGGAAAGCTATGTGCAACTTCAATTCTAATCTCGTTACCATCCGGTGCCAGAAGTGTTACCGTACCTCTATTCAGACCAAGGTTCTTTTCAAGTATGTCTACTACATCGGCAAGGGCCTGCTTGCGGTGAGTGCCAGCGGCTAAAACCCGGCTGATCTTGTAAAGCGGCTCCAATCCGTGCACATAGCCAGTTGGCTGCGCCACGGGATTCCGCAAATTCAGTTTGCTATCGGTCATAATCTGTAACTCCTCGGGACTCAAACCCAGCTAATGTATAGCACATCATTACACCATAGTCAAATAAAAATTACAAATATGTAGTATAAGTTAAGCTGGATAACTGCAATACGTGAAGTAAGTACTTAAGAAAAAAGAGGTTATAGCGTGTAGAAGAAAAACTGTCCTCGGAGATGCCATTATTTACAAATTTGTCTCATTTATTCAGAGTGCGACATAATTGTCGCGGTTGATGCATCTGGCACTTTGCACCAACTACCACTTATCTTCTTATGGAATAAACACTTATTGTCCCTGTTTAAAAAAAACTGTGCTGGCACGCTAATTGCAATTTCATAAAGGTTTGTGCACGATGCTATGCAAAGGGTTTAGACTCTGTGGACCGGATAAATCGGCGATGGCAGGATAATTGTATTGGATTTATCCGAGTGCATCCGCATTCGGACTGGCCAAGGAGGTAAAAAGACAGTTGGTTAGGGGCCGCCAGGTGAAAGGTGCTGAGGCTGAAACAGCAGCCAAGTTGCCAGATTTAACCGTAAGAGAAGAGGCCCAAAGTGAGAAAGCTGGTTGAAAAAGTTGGGCGCGCAGTTGGGCGCCACTTTGCATACGTCTAGGGACATATATGACAATGACGGACAAACGACCTTTGATAATGGAAAAAAATGGGGTTGTTAATGGGCCCGGTAGGATTCGAACCTACGACCAATGGATTATGAGTCCACTGCTCTGC
>CAYGBH010000048.1:0-15429 GCA_964348055.1 uncultured Pirellulales bacterium | reverse complement strand
GATGATGCAGTAACTGTTGCTCCGGAATATGCGGACCAGTTGCCGCCTATAGTGATTTGTTCAGTGTTAGAACAGAGGAGAGAACCAGATATGTAAATATCACTGCTTACAGTAATGTCATAGTTATTTAAGGAAAGCTGTCCCCCTGTTTGGATAGTCATAGATGCAATACTAACACTGGAAGTTAATTGTGGGTCATTAGTCACATCAGGGATAATAATCGTGTGGGTTGATAATGGAACAATACTGAAATTCCAGTTCTCCGGCTCATTCCAATCGGTATCCACATCTCCATCCCAGGTTAGAATAGAATCATCAAAGAGCCAGTTGGTATTGTTTCCCAAATCAGTGGAACAACCTGCATATATGGTATTCCCGTCATTAGCATTAGAATCCTGTACATCTACATGATGCACATCCTGGGCGCCCTGGAGGTTAAGATACCATGTAGTTCCAGGTGAGGTAGATTGTAAGGTAATATTTTCAAAGTTAAGATGGCCAGTTACACCAGTCTCAGTGTCTGATGTGAACTCAACAGTTTTCCCGGTTGTAGTAGAAACAAGAACATAGAATGTGGTTGAGCCTGTGAGGGTACAAGTACCTGTGCCATAAAGGGTAACAGTGGAGGTGTCGGGGACGACATTGCCGTTTGTAATAGTCCAATTGCCGGCTACACTCATATTTGAAGTGTCAAGATTCAGATAGGCACTGCCATCGGAATGATTTAACGTTACATTGCCTGTAATAGTAATGGTTGAGCCATAGGCATTGAAGGTATGTGTGCCTCCGGAGCCAGAGGTCCCTCCAACCCGCAAACCACCATTAATAGTAAGGCTATGGCTATCTGTATTCCAGGTGGGTGAACGGGCTGCAAAGTTGTCGCCATCAACCCACAAGGCTGTGCAGGTTATGTCACCAAGCTGGGTTATCGTGCCGGTATTCCAAACGCGTATTATTGTATCATAATCATACGCCGGGACATTTTGCGTGTATGCAAATCTCAGGCTGTTGATAGAAATGGTTGAACCACCTACAATACTAATTGGTGTACTGGGTGTTTTGTGGAAATAGATGCTGTAACTGCTGCCGGTTAAAATTCCTCCCTGGACACGAAGTATACCTCTGACAGCCATGCTTGTTATCAATGTAGTAGTCTTCCCTGGATAAGCGCAGGTAAGGTTGTAGAATGGCCTATTGTAGGTTTGCGTGTCTGACCCTTTAACTGTTCCAGTCTCTTTCAAATCTACTGTGCTTGTGCCATATACAAACAGCCCACCGTATGAGTCCCAGTTGGCACTACCAGCGCTATTTGAACCAGTTAAGGTTATGGTGCTGACGCGTGCATAAAAGGTTCCGCCGCTTATGGTGATATCGTCGCCAATGGTCAAGCGATAGTTGCCGGATAAGTTTGTATCAAAGGTTCCATTACTTTGTGTAAAATCATTCTTGACATAGAGAGCATCGGTGAGTGTCCAGGTGCTAACACTGTTACTGAATGCGAGGTTATAGAATGTGGTTCCACTGGATAAGATATTGAAACTTCCGGTTCCGTTAAATGTTACTGTAGAAGATGATGCAGTAACTGTTGCTCCAGAATATGCGGACCAGTTGCCGCCTATAGTGATTTGTTCAGTGTTGGAACAAATGAGAGAGCCAGATATGTATACATCACTGCCCACAGTAATATCATAGTTATTTAGAGAAAGTTGTCCCCCTGTTTGGATAGTCATAGATGTAATACTAACATCCGAAGTTAATTGCGGGTCATTGGTAGCTACATTAGGAATAATAACCGTTTGCGTTGATAATGGGACCATGTTAAGGTTCCAGTTCGCTGCAGTATTCCAGTTTGTGGACTCTGAACCGTCCCAGGTTATAATAGAAGTGTCAAAGACCCAGTTGGTATTGTTCCCTAAATCAGTTGAACCAGGTGCAAATATGGTTTGCCCTCCTGAGGCGTTGGAATCCTTAACACTTACATTGGAAACATCCTGTGTAGCTGAGGGGTCAAGGTTAAGATACCATGTAGCTCCAGGTGAGGTAGATTGTAAAGTAATATTTTCAAAGTTAAGATGGCCAGTTACACCAGTCTCAGTGTCTGATGTGAACTCAACAGTTTTCCCGGTTGTAGTAGAAACAAGAACATAGAATGTGGTTGAGCCTGTGAGGGTACAAGTACCTGTGCCATAAAGGGTAACAGTGGAGGTGTCGGGGACGACATTGCCGTTTGTAATAGTCCAATTGCCGGCTACACTCATATTTGAAGTGTCAAGATTCAGATAGGCACTGCCATCGGAATGATTTAACGTTACATTGCCTGTAATAGTAATGGTTGAGCCATAGGCATTGAAGGTATGTGTGCCTCCGGAGCCAGAGGTCCCTCCGACCTGCAAACCACCGTTAATAGTAAGGCTATGGCTATCTGTATTCCAGGTGGGTGAACGACTTGCAAAGTTGGCGCCATCAACCAACAAGTTAGTGCAGGTTACGTCACCAACCTGGCTTACTTCACCGGTATGCCAAACGGTTAGTGTTGTCTCATAATTATATCCCGGCACATTTTGTGGTCCATTAAATGACAGTCTGGAGACAGAAATGGTTGAACCATTAACAATCTGAATTCCTGGAATGGTCTCGTCTTGTAAATAGACCCTCTGGCTGCCGGTTAAAGTTCCTCCCTGGACTCTAAGGGTACCGTGAACGCCTATATGTTTTGTTATTACTGTAGTAATTTCATCTGTATAAGCGCAGGTGAGGTTGTAGAATGGCCTATCGTAGTCGTTCGTGTCTGACCCTTTAATCGTTCCCGTCTCTTTCAAATCTACTGTGCTTGTGCCATATACAAACAGCCCGCCGTATGAGTCCCAGTTGGCACTACCATCAGTATTTGAACCGGTTAAGGTTATGGTGCTGACGCGTGCATAAAAGGTTCCGCCGCTTATGGTGATATCATCGCCAATGGTCAAGCGATAGTTGCCGGATGAGTTTGTATCAAAGGTTCCGTTAGTTTGTGTAAAATCGTTCTTAACATAGAGAGCATCGGTGAGTGTCCAGGTACCACCACTATTATTGAATACGAGATTATAAAATGTGGTTCCGCTGGATAAGATGTTGAAACTGCCACTTCCGTTAAATGTTGTTGTAGAAGACGCTGCAGTAAATGTTGCTCCAGAAGATGCCGACCAATTTCTACCTACTGTTATTTGCTCGCCAGAAGAACAGGTTAACGAGCCTGAACCACTTATGTAAACATCACTGGAAATAGCTATGTTATAGTTATTTAAGCCTAAAGTGCCTGTGGTAACAATAAGACCTCCATCTAAATCAGCCCCATCCTGAAGCTGGACACCTGCGCCAGTGTTATCTATTTTGAGATTATGGAAACTCTGGCCATTGGATGTAACAGCCTGGGTGCCACTTGAGCCGTCTAATATAACGGTGGAAGTGCCCGGGTCCTGGGTTATAGAACCTGAACCATCTGATAACGTCCAGTTTCCAGCGCAGGTAACGGTTGCGCTTGAAAGATCTAAGGTATGAGACCCTCCATTATTTGCCACATAAACACCGTCTGTGCCTATGTCTATTGTTGAAGTCCCGCATTTTAATGTGGTTGAACCAGTGTAACCACTCAACCCAAACCTCAAACCGGTTGATGCCGTGATGTCATAGTTCTGGGTATCACAATCAACACCGCTGTATCCAGTGTTTGCAACAAGCCAGAAAGTGCCAGTAGGAACTGACACGTTACCACCGAGATTGAAAGTAACATTTGAGCCACCTGCAAATAACTCTAAATAATCTACATCATAAGTTCTTCCTGTAACTGTTACAGTTGAACCTGCAATTGTAGGACGATAATAAAATCTTGATACGCTTATCGTAGCACCTCCATGAATCAAAGGTGCTCCGCTATTCTTGAACAATATGACATAAAATGAGGACGCACCGTCGGTAAGTGTTCCGGTTGCGTCCCCCAGCGTAAGAGTATCGGCTACACCGACATAGGATTGTATTGTTGTTGTCTTGCCTGCTGCAGCCACTTTAAGGTTGGCAAAATGACTAGCAAATGTACCTATAGTCTTCAAATTCCCCGTGCCTGCTAAATCGACTGTGCTGCTGCTCTCATTAAACGTGCCTCCCGATGAATCCCAGCTTCCACTAACAGTAATGGTGGAACTATTGGCATTGAATGTGCCGTCAATATCTACATTTCCTGTTACTGATAAGTCTCTATCGGTAGTGCCGTCATTGGTGGTGAAGGTTCCTGCTGTTGAGGTGAAGTTGCCAGCTACTGCAAGATTAGATGTAGGAAGTCTGAATGTGTCAGTTGCGCCATCTGTAGAATTTACGGTTAAGTGATAGTAATCTGTTCCAGTGAAGGCTTTTATGGTGTAGGTGTCTGCTCCTGCATCACCATCGCCTACGTATTCGTAAGTCCCTGAATCTGTATCATTGGTGGTCCAGAATACGGTCTCATTTCCATAAAGTCTTATGGTGCCGGCGATATTGCCCCGCACAGCACTTGCTCCGGTGATGTTCTTTCCCTTCAAATAGAGCACTCCCTGGGTGACGGTAAGCGTTCCCGCTCCGTTTATAGTAAGATTTGCACCTAACTGGAAAACGTCATCAGCTGTTCCAGTGGAGTTGATAGTTAAGTTATAGTAATTCGTAGTGACGTTGGTGATGGTGTAGGTATCAACTACTGCGTCATTATCTCCTACGTATTCAACCGTGCCTGAATCTGTGTCATTTGTGAAGTTGGAAAGGGTCTCTCCTCCTTGAAGTCTTAAGGTGCCAACATTGGAGAATGTGCTTCCACTTTCCAGAGAGAGGTTCTTTCCTGCTAAAGATAACACAGCATTTGCGTTGCCAATGGTGAGGTTAGCACCCCAGGCTCCTGAGTCATCCAAGGTGAGGTTGTTTCCCAGGGTGAGAGTTCCAGAATAGCTGCTGCCTAATTCCAGTTCTCCGATGGTTAAGGCACTTCCTGAAGGTGTACTGATGCTCTCAGAGCCGGTGTTGATTACTGCTTTGTCATTGGCATCATCAGGATAGCCGTCGTTCAGGTCCCAGTTATTTTCATCCGTCCAACTTCCAGCAGCTCCCCCACCGTCCCAGCTGTAGGTTCGGGAGACGACGACGCTGGAATCAAATTTCACTGTATACGGTGCACTAGTTCCTTCGGTCCAGGCAAGTGGAATATACTCTGTAGTGCTGAGAGGAGTCGTGGAATATAGATTATTAGCATTATCGGTAGTAATGGCTGTCCAGGTTCCATCCCAGCTGCCACCCGACCTCTTCTTATATTTTATGTTATATGAATTCGCACCAACGTATTCGGAAATAAAACACCACAGGTTACTGCCATCCGTGGTCAAATTTACATTCTTATCATTGGTGTCTGTGGAAAGTGTCGCCGGACCCTGCCAGGAACCGTTATAGTATCTATGCTTTATGCCAGCTCCAGATTGGTTATAAACAAGGTGGACATCACTTCCCGCCATAGCGATAGAGAAGTCATCGCCAGACACGGGACTATCTGTAGTAACTGTGCCAGTAGAGGCCCAGGAAGTGCCCGTCCAGTAGGACCACTTATAAACATTTTCATTCACATCTGCATATACTATGAAAGGATTGCCATTACGAATAACAAGTGCCGACCAGTAGTCATTTGATCCGCCCGAAACAGGTGCGCTGACTTCCTCCCGGGCGCCCCAATTCAGGCCATCATTGGTTGAGTATCTTGACGTCACTTGGGCAAGATCATTGTCTTCATATCCGTAAGAAATCCATATATTTCCATTACTTTGCCTTGTGATAGATGGACAGTCAGTCCACTCACCCGCATCGTGGTTAGCATCTTCGACTATCCGTCGCGTCGATGGGACTGTCCAAGTGCCGCCAGAAACAGTATAGGTTAGCTTCTTGAAGTAGATGTCAACACTCTCTTGATAGGCCACATAGATATTGTTGTCCCCATCGAGACAGATGCTGAAAGTCTGGTCAGCGGCAGAATCGATTGTCGTGGAACCACCTCCATTGGCTAAGTTTGTCCACGTAGCCCCATTATTCTTAGACATTTTGGCCTGGATCCCGGATGTTGCATTATATAGAACCACAACCCCGGTACTGGTTTTAACTATATGTCTGTCTTTGGGATAAGCGGTTCCTAAGCTGTCATTGGTAGTATCGATATCGGCCGATTTTGCTACAGAGACAATTCCGGCAACAAGTATTAAAGTAATAGACAGAGTTAAAATTTTCTTCATTTTTCCTTCTCTTCCCAAAAAAAGGGACAACACCAAAAAGGGTTCAGGCTACTTTTTCTCATTCCCATTCCATACCGCGCAAGCTGAACGTCGCGACTACCATTGCTCCAAACTGGGAAACCTGAAGGCTTCGGCCTTGAGAACTCAAGCCCAAGGCTCGCGGCTACCATTATTTCCTACCATTCCTTTGGTAGCCGCTCCCATTCATCTGAGCATCGATTCCAGCGCTTTTGCCCTGTGGTCCTCAAGGATTTTCCTGATTGTCTGTAAAGGCAAATGCTGCCTTTCGATGTTCTTAATCATTCTGACCCTGGTTAAAGTATCTTCTTTATGGTAGAGTCTTTGACCCCCGGGCGTGGTAGCAGCTACTTCCAATAGACCGAGTTCCGTATAGTACCTTATGGTTGATGGTAGTACACCCGCCAGTTTAGCCATCTCGCCAATTTTGAGTAAACCCCGTGGCGGTGATTTCTTCCTACCCACTTCCCCTTCACCTCCTTTCGCTTCAGTCGGTGACCTGTTCCGATTCATTCATCCCGATTTCATCGGGACCCTCCTTTCTACGCGGAGCTTCGCTCCGCTACTCCATTCTCATTTTCTCTTCTTAATCTTTTTGGCTAAATCTTCTTTGATTTGCATTAAGGTTCTTCGTCTGTCCACTACCGGCTTTATTTTCCTTATGATACTTAGAGACTCTTCTCTATCATAAAGCCTGTAGCCTCCTTTTGTATGGCTTGCTACTTTCAAAAGACCTATGTCCGTGTAGTACCTTACTGTCGATAATGGGACCCCTGTTACTTTGGCTACTTCCCCAATTCTAAGCAGGTTTTTATCCGTTTTCTTCCCAGGCATATCCTCATCTCCTTTCCACGCGGAGCTTCGCTCCGCTACTGCTAGTTAGAACAGCCACCCTGCTGACAAATAATACGCGCCTGGTGACCTTATTGACTGCGCTTTTCTAACTCTTCTTTGATCTCAGCAAGTGTCCATTTTCGACCGTTAATGGTTTTGATGGTGTGGATTCTTTCCAATGTGTCTTTTCTGTCATAGAGCCGATAGCCGCCTTGAGTGTTTGCCACTACCCTCAAAAGGCCAACGTCGGTGTAATACCTGATAGTGGAAACCAACACTCCCGCTTCTCTGGCCATTTCTCCAATCTTTAGAAGACCATTGGCTAATCTCATCCTCCTGGTCATCTCTTTTCACCCCCTTGGATAAAATTAAAGCGAACTGTTTACTTCTTACTTTGCTGCAAAAAAAATCCGAGCTACCGAAAAAGCCAAGGTTTAATTGCCTTGGCTATGCGAGCCTTCGGCAGCTCGGATCACTCATAGCCTGGGCCTGCCTCTGACAAATGCGGACCCCTGTAGAAACTTTAGGAGGCCCTAAACTATAAAATATTCTTATTTTCCCCAAAAATGTGCTGCGCGGTATGATAATAAACTTATGCCCGGTGCAAGGCACCGATAGGCATCGCCGGCAGGTCATACTTATACCTTTCCTTTCAAAGGGAATAGGTTGGGGATGCCATTAGCTTACCTCAAGGTCCTATTATTGCATAGGCCCTTTCCTAGGCATAAGTATACCACCAAAAATCGAGTTTGTCAAGCAGTTTCTCAAGTAAGCAGTTTACTTTAACTTTTTCCCGGAATTACCGGCTAAGGCACGATGCCTATTTCTGAGATAGCGATTCCTAAAGTTCTATTATCCCTTACTTTTAAAGCTAATTTTGGTATGAAGGTCTCCTCAGACTTAATTGTCACTTTCAGGACTGGTTCATCATTCCAGAAGTTGAAGCATAATCTTTGCCATTCTCCTGGCTTAATCACAAATTCTCCAGCTCTTGTCCCATCTATCCATACCCCCCCCTTTGTCTGGAAATGGGAATAAGCCTGCATTTCTAAAGTCTCCTCTTCTCCACCCGGAAGGGAATTTTTCAGGAAAATTATTCCATAGTCTGTGGTCCAGCGGATATTTCTTTCTGACCAAATCTCTACGTCATACCAGCCAAATCCAAGATGTCTAGTGTCGTTTTCACCCATTCTCACCCAGGAGTCTAAACCATTTCTACCCACTGTCGCCTGACATTGAACATCATAGTTCGGTAGTGGCGCCTCTATTATTCTATCCACTCTTTCTAGCATAAGAACTGTCGGCTTATCTCCAACCACTCTTTTCATCTGAATTTTTGCTCTTCTTATAAAGGTCTCTGGTAGCATAATCAAATTCCACAGTAGTGCCTTCAACCTATAATAAGCCAATCTAAGTCTTTTCTGCCTGAGATGGCAATATATGGATTCAAGGTCGCTATATAAACTTTTTGGTAACATCCAGCCTAATGTTACCAGTGACATATTCTTTAGCATCATTCTTAAGCGATTTCGATGGTCAATATACTCATTAAGTATATCTTTTCGGAACGGTCTGTATTTGTGATAGACTATTGCCTGAGGAACGAAATTGACCTTGTAGCCACTATACCAAGCGCGTATGCTGAAATCGAGGTCTTCATAATAGGCGAAGTAGAATCTGTCAAAATAGCCTATCTGTTTAAACAGTTTCCTGCGGACGAACATGCCTGCCCCACAGGCACCCAAAATTTGGTTCTCCTTATCGTATTGTCCGCAATCAAGTTCCCAGGCGCCTCTATCCCTTCCCTGTAGTATTTTATTGGCAATAATTCCTACGCTATTGATTACAGATGGCTCATCGAACATCAGCATCTTGGGCATACATATCCCGATACTTTTATCCTTTTCCATAATGTCAACCAATCTATTAACACATTCTGGTTCCACTTTCGTATCAGGATTGAGTAAAAATATGTAATCTCCTCTTGCCTGCTTAATCCCTCTATTATTCCCCTCAGCAAAACCATAATTTTTATCTAATCTTAATACCCTCACCGAAGGAAATTTTTCCTGAACAAAATCGGGGCTGCCATCAGTTGAACCATTATCAGCAAGGATAATTTCAATATGAGGATATCCCAAATTCATAACTGATTCCAGGCAATCCTTTAAATGTTCGAGATGATTTCTGGTAACAATAATTATGGTAACCGAAGAGGCCGTAGATTTATTTTCCATTGATTTCCTATCCATAATCGCAACCCAATTGGAGTGTCAAACGAAAGTTTGACCGGTAAAGCTCTCGCTTTACACTCCATTATATCATTAGATATGAAACAAACTTTGCTTATCAGAAGGAGTACCTATAAAACAATGTTTGCAACACTCAAAGGGATTGTCCGTGCTTAGTCTCCTTCTCATTTCCTGATAAAGTTCGTTATTCCAAATTTCCGGAAATGGGTTCTTCTTAACATTACCCATCACTGGATGGCCAGGAACACAACATGGTGAAACATTTCCATTCCACTCGATGTATGCTCGTTTCCATAAAAACGGACATGTTTTAATTTCGCTCCTTAAGTTATTCTCTGACCTCCTGCCCTGCACATCATCAACCGCGTTAAATAATGGCGGAATATCCAAATGGAGATTTAACTCAATGGCTTTTTTTGTGGCAACTTTCATATAATAATTAGCAAGTTCCTTATGATAAACTAGAGATTCATTCTTCAATCTCTCATCATGAATAACTACATGAGAACATTCTATAGAGTCCACTGCAAGCCCTTTAGCGAGCTCTATTAACTTTGGCAATTCTTTTATATTTCGCTTCATCAACACAACCTGGAAATGCAATCTGGGCTTATCCGTAGTATAGAGTTCCTCTCTGAGTCGATTGAATTTTCTAACGTTTTCCATCACTTGCTCAAATTTTGCACCAATTCTAATAGATTCATAGATTTCCCTTGTAGCTGCATCAATTGATACATGCAAACAGCCAAGAATTTGTAAGATTTCTTTTATTAAGTCATCGTTGTTGAGCAAAGTTGCATTGGTAACCAAGTCCGCTTTCACGGAATATTTCTTCATAATTTTCAATTGTTCTCTAAGATTATTAGCCATAAGCGGTTCACCCGCTGTAGTCAACTGTACCCATTTCGCATAGGGAAAAGTATCATTAGCTACTTGCTTATAGACTTTGAAATCATACCGAAGCGCATTAATCGCTTTTTGAGGATATTTTCGCCGAATGCACATTATGCAACGTAAGTTACATTGAGCATCCATGTTCATGGTCATAAAGGTAGGCATTGCCCTGGTTATGGGAGAATGTCTCTGTTGTTCTTCATCCGCTAAGGCTTCATTATAGGCTTTGAGTTTCATAAGATCGTTCTTTATAAGAATTTGCGTTTCATAAGGAATCCTCTCATTGGTTATGGGGCGTGTAAAGTTTTTTACTTTGCGATATACGTAATATGCCATGTAAAAGAGTATGGGGACCTTTCTTAAAATCTTTTTTATACTACCTTTCAGGTTTATTCTATTTATTCCTATACCACCAAATCCTCCCGGAATTACCAAATTCTTTCTAAGGACTCTCTGCTTCCTGGTAAACGCAGACTGAAGTCTGCTACTCCTATTATTCTTATACATGGCCAGACTGAGATTCTCTCTAAAACGCTTTGTAATAATGTCCCATGTATATTTACCACAAGCTTTCTTTTTGCCATTTTCACCGAGCTTTCTTCTCAGGTGTTCGTTACCCATAAGTTCCAATATGGCATTCGCTAATTCCTGCTGGTTGCCATACTCCACCAGTAGCCCATCTTTACCCTGTTCAATAAGAGAAGCCACTGCACCTATCCGGCATCCAATAACCGGCTTGCCTGATGCCCATGCTTCCAGATAGGCTATCCCCAGAGATTCTACTCTTGACGGCATCGCAAATATATCGCAACTGGCAAAAAGGTCTGATTTCTCACTATCTTCGAAATTATCTATCAGTATAATGTTTCCTCTTTTTTTTCCATCTAATGAGAAGACCTTCTTTTCTATTGCTTTCGAGTAGGATGTCCTTGTCCCTGCCACGATAAGTTTCGCCTGAGGAAATTTTCCCCAGACTATACTCATAGAATTAAGCAATGTATCAATCCCTTTCCCCTTCTCCTTTCTTCCCACAAATAAGACCACAGGAGCATTACCAATATCGTATCTTCTCCTGAATTCCTGTGGATTCGACCTATTGAAATCCTGCGGATTAATTCCATCCCCTAATATGGAGATACGTTCCTTTTCAATTCCTTTACTTATTAAATAGTCCCTTTCGTAATCTGTATTTACTAGTATCATCTCAGTATTGGACAAGATTTTGTACATTATTTTTCTATCGAAAGCCCATGTGTCCTCTGTGTGCAGGCAGGGAATAATTGCCATCGGTATTTTCCTGATTTTTTTTGCTGTATAGGCAAAATACATATTTAAAAACGGAAATGGTGTGGCGATAATAATATCGGTCTTCTGTCTGAGAATGTGCGGCAGTATATTGAACATGATTGGTCCATTCCATATAGTCCTCACAATATCATTAAATGGCAATCTATACTTCCAGAAAAGGCTATGCACTCTATTTAGTAATGGCCGCATCCCCTGGTAAATGGGAAACCTTCCTACTCTCACACCATTTATGGACTCACTATCAGGAGGCAGCAAAGGAATTTCAGGATTGATATATGCCTCGGTCGTCTGGGCATTAGAAGAAAAGACAGTAACTTCTTCCCCTGATTTCACCAGCCTTTCTGAAATCTCCTTTATTTTCTTCTCAGCTCCGCCAATGGCAGGAAAATAATTATGGCTAACAATTAATATCTTCATTGCTCCTCAGGCGTTATGAAGTAACCGAGCGATAGCTCCGTGTTATATTCGGGAAGCTCTGCTTTGCTACTACCAGTCATCCTGCCCGTCCCGAAACCGGAACAGGGTCAAGAAAGGCAAGCAACCTATTCCAAGAGAGAATCGTAAATTTCATTTATCTCTTGGGCATTCTTTTCTATGGTTTTAACTTGCCTGGGCGTCTCTGACAATCTTCTCAGCAATTGGGGATTATTAATTAGACTCACCATCTTGTGGAATAAATCTTCCGGATTTCCTGCTTCAAACAGAAGACCGGTAACTCCGTCCTGGACAAGTTCAGCCATGCCTCCCAGGTCCGAAGTGATAACTGGTATTTTAGCAAGGAGAGCCTCCAGAATAGCAATTGGCTGATTTTCATACCAGATTGAGGGATAAACTAATACATCGATCTTAGAGAATACCGAAGAAATCTCTCTATTGTTAAAAGGTCCGTAAAAAGTAATTCTTGAATCTGTCTTTATCTTTCTTGTCAATTTGCCCAAATAAGATTTATGATGAGCGCCGAAAATGGATAAAGCTATATCATCACCTTTGATTCTACTAAACGCCTCTACCAGAACATCTATTCCCTTATGTTCCGAAACACCGCCAAGAAACCCAAAGCGAAACTTATCTGAACTTTCT
Organism: uncultured Pirellulales bacterium; assembly: GCA_964348055.1. Lineage (GTDB taxonomy): Bacteria > Planctomycetota > Phycisphaerae > Sedimentisphaerales > Anaerobacaceae > JAUXAL01. Next base: position 2,774 of record CAYGBH010000048.1, on the reverse strand, counting down.
TTACTGAAATTGACAAGGGGTCTATGGTCGATACCATGATCTAAATGGACAATTCTATTCTTCGCTACTCCATAATCAATAAATTTTTCTATTAGAAATCTCGAAGGTGCAAGAATCATATCTACTTTACCGAGTAGATTCCTTAAAAACCTTGATCTTTTCCCTATCATATCGGGAGTAATAAAAGCTGCGGCAGAATAAGTCTTAAATAATTTTCTCTTAAGCGCTGTCTTGATTTTTGAGGGAACTAATTTCTTGATAGTTTTTAATGGTTCAGGAGGGTTTTTAAAAAAGTTAGCTCTCCTATCATGGCAAGTTTCTGAACTTTGTAATTTTCCGTAAATATAAAAAATCTTCTCGCAATTTGCGCATTTAGCATTTGAATCAGGACCAGAACAAATCTGATTATCACTGGTCAGTAACTGTATTTGGGGGCAGAGAAACCAGAAGTCATGCAAAGTCAAAATCGTGGGGATGCGTCTTCGCTTGGCGATCTCTATCATTGAAGCGGATAGTCGCACTAGATGCTGAAAATGAACGATATCCGGGTTAATTACATCAAGAAAATGTTCAAATTCTTTATCCACAAAATAATTTCGATAAGTTGCCTCAAAGGTTGGAGGGGGATCATAATATAATCTCCTCACCGGAAGCCCATCTAACGACTCATCTCTAGAAATACCCTTACCAAAAAAATCGCTTTGTTCCCGGCAAAAAATATGAACTTCATCCGTTTTCTGGAATTGTTTGGATAAATGGTAGGTATAATTCTCTGTTCCATGAGGATACCCGGGCAGAAAATCATGAACTACTTGTACAATTCTTTTCATTTTTGGTGCCAGAAAGCAAAGCTTTGCTTCGCTACTCCTTTCTTGTCCCGATGAATCAAGCCCCTGCAAGAATCGAATCTTAGGGGCTGGATGAATCGGGATAAACACAGATTTCGCGACTGAAAATCGGTACGCAAACTCCTCTTATCGAAACAATTTCTTGTAAATCTCAAGGAGTTCATCACATTCTTCATTTATAGATTTAACCCTGGGAATATTCTCCCTGAGTTTTTGCATTAGCCCCGGTCCATTTATAATGCGTTCCATTTTCTTCTTTAGATCTAATACATCGCCCCTCTTAAAAAGTAGCCCGTTATGTCCATCATCAACTATTTCTGGAATGCCTCCGATGTCTGTGGCAATGACGGGGACTTTATTGGCAAACGCTTCCAAGATTGACAGGCCATAGGCTTCGGGCCAAATTGAAGGCATAACCAGTATATCAATGCCAGCCAATACCTCTGTTAGTTCTGTGCGGCCAAAGTTGCCCATAAAATCGATTCTTTCATCACCTCTGGCTATTCGACGAAGTTCTTTCACATATTCTGTATTTGGAAGATTACCATATAGTTTCAGATTTACATTAGGGGATTTTATCTGCCTGAATGCCTCCAGCAAAACATGTGCACCTTTGTGTTCGCTTCCTCCTCCAAAATAGCCAAAGGTAATATTGGAAATTTGGCCCTTTTTCGAAAGTAGTCTCTGGGGATGCGATATTCCCGGAGAAACAAGTGCAAATCCATTAGGAAAGTAATTCTTCTTGAGAAATACTCTGCTTAAAAATGAAGACCGGCAGACGATACGGTCAATCTTTCCTAACTGGCTCCTAAGAAATGGTGCCCTCCCAGCTGCAGCAGCAAGCAGGGATAAAATTTGACTGTTATTTATATTCCCGGGCATCCCCTCTTGGAAATAAATATGCATCATTTCTCTATTAAATGTTTTTGTAATCTTTTCATAGATATTACCCTCTTCCTTCAGGCAATATATACAATCCTGCCAAGAAAAGTCATTTTCACATAACATTCCATCAGACCTTAGCAGTTGTGATCTTGGACAAATGAACCAGAAATCCGTCAATGTCAAAACCTCTGGGACTGCTAGCTCCTTTGCAGCATCAATTATTGAAGAGGTTAGAGTAGAAAGACCGTAAATATGGATAATATCCGGAGAAACCTGTTTCAGGTAATCTTCAACATAGCTATGGATTACCGGATTGTAATATCCGTAGAGGATGGGATTAGGAGACAACTCGGGATTAAAAATCAACCTTCTGACCGAAAGCCCATCAACTTTTTCATCAAAGAAACCGATTGAGGGAAAAACATCTCTCCATCGCTGGGGAGCTAACACCCATACCCGGTGTCCTCTTCTGAGCATATCTTTTGCTACCTGATGCACAGCGACACCTGTTCCCCCTATATAATCGGGGGGGAATTCGTGGACAACATAGACTATTTTCATCTCTTTTACATCACTGGTCGAGCACTCTTTTGTAACAGCAAAGCCTTGTTCCCGACTAAAAATCGGGAGGTGCAAGTGAAGTCACGATTCATCAGGACTCACAATGATATGCTTGTTACCCAGAGTACCGCTATTTTCGAATTTTACCAAGCCACACTAATATTTCTCCTCGAAATCTCGATAGCAAGTTATAGAATACTGAATATTTCTTAATTTTTACAATTTCCTTTGTCAAATTCCTTATGAATTCTTCCAGATTGGCAATATGCTGGTCCTTGGCGGCGATAGCCTCATTGATAGCCTTGTTCAGATTATTGATATGCTGGTCCTTGGCGGCGATAGCCTCATTGATAGCCTTGTTCAGATTATTGATATGCTGGTCCTTGGCGGCGATAGCCTCATTGATAGCCTTGTTCAGATTATTGATATGCTGGTCCTTGGCGGCGATAGCCTCATTGATAGCCTTGTTCAGATTATTGA
>CAYGBH010000047.1:0-15430 GCA_964348055.1 uncultured Pirellulales bacterium | reverse complement strand
ATTCCTAAACAGCATATTCAGGACAAAAACAGAGCCACATTAGCTACTGCCGTCCTCAAGGTTTCCCTCGTTTGGTTATCGAAAAGCGCAATACCCAGGTATCGCCTCTCGTTGCAGACCTTGACTTCAGGGCAATTCGATACAGGCGCAATCCCCACATACTCACCAACCTATCATCATCGAGTTCGATTGTTTCGGTTTGATGGTTTAGTTTGTCAAAATCATACTGAAGAGTTATTCTTGTCCGGCTTTGCGAATCTTTTAATATCAGTTTCCCCGGCTCGGCTTGAACTGTTTCACAAGGCGTGATGAGGTTTTGAACAATGTTTCGAGGTTTTTCTTTCAGCTCGAAAGAATCTACAACTTGAATGTTCTTGTTGCGATTGAAACGGACACTACGCAACCATGACTTAATGCCGGCCTCTTCGGGGTAAGCCGGTGCAATATCCATCTTGATTTGCGCGAACCTTTTATTCGATTCATACTCAACGGCTCTTGCAGCATATTGCCTGCCGGCTTTTTGCGTCACACCACTGACTGTCGGCAGGTTGTGGAAGGCCGATTGCATAGCCCAGATTTCATAGCGGTCCGAGCTGAACGTTTTTCTGGTATATGTTGGTTTTCCGACATCAATTATGAATGGTCGGCCGTTGGCGTAAATGATAAAGTTTCCGACATCGTTATGATTATGGCTTTGGCCGTTATGGCCGGCCCAGCATGCGACATACAGACCTTCTGATGAGCCTTCTTTATCCCTCGTGGCCATCATTTGCATATCCTCATCGCCGAGCCAAACATCACGCAGCAAAGGCTCAGATATTGATTCAGCCGCAAAGAGGTTGGGTAAGTTGAATAACATATATAACATCCGTCCGAGCGAACGAAAGCTCTTTTCTGTGTCGAACAGCTTAGCCTGCGTTAGACCGTATGTGGCGAGGTTTTCCATGTTCTTGTCTTTGATCCGCCTGCTATATCGAAATATAAGGTCGCGGTCGATATCCAGGCGGGCATCACAATCACCAATATTGACAAAGTAATCATCCGAAATATGAGCCCTGTAGATGAATCTGCCGATTTCTTGAATCGCCGGATATTTATAGAGGTTGAAGTGTTCTCCGGTAGCACTATACAGCAGTTCAAGATTGTCGAACAGACTCGCCCCGGCGTGTCCCCAGTAACTGGGGCCCTCGTCGCAGCTTCCGTCGGACGGATAAGGGATAAAAAAGTTATCGAGACTGCGCAAGACTTTATGCACCAAATACAGCCGGCGAGTTTCATCGGTTTCAGTCAGTAGTGTTGCCGCCAATACATTCGAATTGACCCAGGGGTTCCAATTGTTGGGACGCCGGCCGTCCCCTCTGGCGACAAAGCCCATCCAACCGAAGTCGTCGCGCTTCAAATAGGGAGTCAGGATGCGTAGATCGATTTGGTTCTCAGCGCGTTTGCAGATTTGTGCCGAGACCGTGTCCAATTCCCCTTTGAGAAGATAGACTGTCCAGGCAAGCGAGTTGGCGGTTTCGGCTGAAAACAAAGCGACGATGGGCTCGGAGGTGTCAGGAAGGTCTACACCGGCTTTTTGCGCACCAATGTGCGCCGGCCAGGCCCACGATGATTCTTCACAAATTGCCCAGACAAGATTGGCAACGGCATCGAGGAAACGTCCCTTTCTTTCCATACATTCGGCAAGAGCCAGGCAGTGAAGCATTTTACGCCGTTCAAGCCAGACGTCTTGGTAGTTGCTCCGGTTGCCGATGCGTTTGTATTCAAGGTAGAGAGCAGCAGGAAGGTCCGGGATATCCTGCTCCGAGTATTCTTCGGCAAGATTAATAAACCTGCGGCGCACCTGTTGGGGGAGCGTATTCCATGCAGTTCGCTCTGTTGCTTTTGGGAAAGGATGCCACTCTGTGCAGGGGATTAGGATTTTGGCGAGTTCTTCTCTTGAATGTAATTTGCTAAGAGAAATGTTTTTACCGCTCGAAATAGAACCGGGTGTTATGACCCAGGCGGCAATGAAAAAAGCAGCGGCGATTTTTGAACTGTGAGATTGCATCCTCATTTTTTTTCTCCAAGTAAACGAATTAGACCTTTTTAGACTTCTCGAGGCTATAGCATTTTGCTATGTAAACACTTGCGCTTTGAACGGTAAGCTCGGGTTTTGTGCTTCGGATTGTAGCAAAAAAACCAGATGTTCGCTATTAAATTGTGTTGTATTAATTAATCTACTTTATGATTCTATCGAACTGGGCAAAGTGCTTGCTATAGCTTCGGTACGGGCGAGTATAAGTTCACCGTGAGCTGTTCGTAACATTAGGTAGAACTCCAATAACCACCTATTACTTGGATTTTCTGGCTGCAAGGTGTTCTAACCCGTGAGAGAAAACGTGTGAGGACTCAGGGTCTAAGCTGTTAATTTGCCAAAGAACAGCAAAATCGTAGCATTTTTAGCTCCAAACAGAGTTGAGATGGCCGCACCTTGTATTGAAAAGCGCACTGGATATTCCACACACCTAAAAACGGCGTATGGTAGTCCCATAATTTGGCCGTTATCATCCAAAATGTTCTTATGGAATGTAAATGGCTCAGCTTATATGGCTTTCTTGGGGGTAGACAACAAATTTGCTTTTTGCCATGGATTAATAGATAGCGGCCAATATTCTTTGTCCCCCCAAAATGCTGATTATTTGACAGGGGGTTAAACTTGTCAGGTAATACTAAAAGTGTCGGGGAAATCTGACGAAATAGAGGAAAGACGGGCGCTATAAGTCCGAAATTTGAGGATAGTAGTAGATGGGGACAATCTCATGGCTAAATCACTCATGATTGTAGATGATTCGGCAACGATGCGAAAGATTATAATGCGCACCGTGCGGATGTCAGGATTGAGCTTTAAGAGAACTGAAGAAGCGGGCGACGGAATCGAAGCTCTTGAGAAACTTAGTGCCGGGCCGGTCGACATCCTGCTTGTTGATATTAATATGCCCGAAATGGATGGTGCCGAGCTGGTGAAGAAAGTCAGAGAAATGCCTGCTTGTAAAAAAACAAAAATCGTAATGGTATCAACGGAAAGTTCTCAAGAAGTTATTGAAAATGTTATGTCCGATGGAGCTGACGGCTTTATAACCAAGCCATTTACGCCTGAGAAGTTTCAGGAAAAACTATCTCCGTTTGTAAACTAAGGTTACACCTGTTTACGACCTCACAGAGTGATGATATTTTCGAGTTGGTGATAACAAAATGGTTGAACAAGCAGTTCTTAGTGATGCACTACTGCAGGGTACAAAAGAAGTTTTAGAGACAATGGTCTTTATGAGTTTGGAAGAATCATCCCAGTTCGATCCAAGCATAGACGACCGTGCCCTGTTAGGGTCAATTGCTTTCAAAGGAAATTTGGAAGGCTCATTAGGTATTTTCTGCAGCTTTCCCTGCGCACAGGCTATTGCAGTGAATATGCTTGGTATTGATGCCGCCGAGAAAATCGATGAAGAAGAAACCTGTGACGCTATGTGCGAAGTGACAAACATGGTTATGGGCTGTTTTAAGTCAAAGCTGACAGATGCGGTCGGTGTTCTGGAAGTTTCGATACCCTCTGTTGTCCGTGGGCGGGAGCTCAAAAACAATCTGGGAAAAGGAACAAGCAAAATCTTAGTCAAAGTAAATATCGCAGATGAATACGCTGGCGAACTATCTTTGTTATACAGAAATAGTCCGGCGCAACCTTCGGATAAACACGGTGTAGATAAATGACAACAACACAAACAAAAGTTGAATCGCAAATAACCGAGTCGTCGGCAAAAGCACTTGGAACTTTTTGTGACGACATTTCTCAAATGTTCAGCGTGGATATGAGCTGTAATCAATTGGAACCTGCCACCGAAACTGTTAGAGACCTCAAGAGGCGGTTCGACAAATTAGTGGCAGTCATTAGTGTCAAATCTGAAGGTCTTTTAGAGGGAATTTTCCATTTCATTTTTGACACGAAGGGATTATTTACCCTACCCGGCGTCATTATTATGCTTCCGGAGAAGAGAATTCTGGATAACTGCAAATACGGCTCTGCCAAGGACGCTGAGAATATGAGCGACACCATGGCAGAAGCCGGTAATTTGCTAACGGGTTCCTGGGACAGATTTTTCCGTGAAGAATTTGAAGGCCACGGCCGCTTTGTCCAGTTCGATACCTTCATTGGAAACCCTCGGGATATACCAATTGATAGGATGGATTTGGCCAGCGATGAAGAAGTACTGTTTGTCCTCCACGAGATGACGATTGGCTCTTATCCACCTTTCAATTGTGGTGTTATCTTCCCGAAGAAAATCTTTGCTGGTATATCTGAATCCGATATTCAAACAACTGCCGAAAGAGAAGACCAGGAAAAAACGGAAGAAACAACTCAAGACCAGCAAACAGCAACTGAGAAAGCAGAGCCCGAAGTGCCCACTGAGGCAAGCGTTGAAGAACAAGCTGAGGAATCAGATGTATTTGTTGAGCCAACTGAGCCTACTGCTGAAGAGACCACCGCCGAAGAAGATACTGCAGCCACTCCGGAGCAGGCGGTTGAACAGCAAGAGCCCCAGGGCGCTGAGCAAGTCGAGTCTGAAGAATCTGATGAAAGTCGCAAAAGCGATAACGTAGAATCTGAATCGCAAGAATCGACTGCTAAAGAAGCTTCTGCCGAGGGAAAACCAGAGACCCAAAAGGCTGCTGACGACGAGGAAAATACCACGGAAGTACAGCCTGAAGCAACAGTTTCTGCCGAAGGAAAAGACCAGGAAAAAACGGAAGAAACAGCTCAAGAGCAGCAGGCAGCTACTGAGAAAGCCGAGTCTGAAGAATCTGATGAAAGTCGCAAAAGCGATAGCGTAGAATCTGAATCGCAGGAATCAACCGCTAAGAAAGCCTCTGCCGAGGGAGAATCAGAGACCCAAGAGCCTGCTGACGACGAGGAAAATACCGCAGAAGTACAGCCTGAAGAAACTGTCGAGGCTAAAAGTGATGCCGGCCGGATGGATGTCCCCTCTAACAATGTTGAACAAGTAGAAGCGGTGTTTGCAAACGGCACGTGGCAGGAACAAGAAGGCCGAATTTCTGAAAGTATAAAAAGAATGGTCAACCCACCGGCTGATCTTCCCGGTGAGTTTGTATCGGCGGCCTGTGCAATACGTGCAAAGGATGTTATGCAGAAGAAAGTCGTCTGGGCAAGCGGTGAAGACAGTGTACAGCAAGCTCTGACAAAGATGGAGCAGGGACGTAGCGACTATTTGATTATAGGCACAGCAGGAGCAATCGAAGGTATTGTATCAAGGTCCGATCTGACCGGAGCAATGAGTCCTTATTTGCGACGTATGTTTGCTAAATGGCGACGGCCTTCAGATGATGCTACGCTTCAGATCAAGATTAAATTAATAATGAGCAAGCCCGCCCGCACCGTTAACCCCGAAACACCACTTCCGGTAATAACGGAGCGTATATGCCGAGGGGGTAGGTATTGTTTGCCTGTGGTTGACAAGGATGGCAACGTACAAGGCACGATAACAACATTTGATATACTCAGTGTGTTATTAAGGGCAATTTTGACTCTTCCCTAATACATTGCTACCGTGAGGGTGTCGAGATAGTGTTTGAAATTCTAATGTAGCATACGTGAAAAATACGTTAACTCAACTTCAAAAGGTTCAAGGATGCAAAACGACACTGAACTTATCAAACTTATAGAAAAAGCGGCTTCAATGGCGAGTGGGCTAAGCCCGATAAATGTGTCGGAGGTCGAAGAGTTACAGAAAATACTTAATCAAATCAATCAAACCGCTGTCGGGACAGACGGCTATAACAATCAGCTGTTCCAACAAATTAAGGGTACTACATCTGATGCTACCGAGCTGCTGCAAAAAGTACTCGAGAAGCAGGTGGCCGATACAGACAAGTCGATTAAGACAGTTCTACGGGCGGTCTCGGCCCTTCAAGGCTTGATTGACCAAATCGCTCAACAACCCCCGCTTGTTGCTGGCGGGGGCGATTCGCAGTCAAATCAGAAAGATTTATCCACAGATTCTGAAATCGATGTTCAGAAAGATACGGTTATTTCAGAAGAAGATGTGTCGTTGATATTGGATTTCATCGCTGAAAGTGTTGAACACATTAACTCTGCTGAAGCGGCGCTGCTCGAACTCGAAACAAAACCGGACGATGGCGATAAAGAGCTTCTTAACCGGATACTTCGTGCATTTCACACTATAAAGGGATTGGCTGGTTTCTTGAACCTTACTGATATAGGTTCGCTGGCTCATGCAGCCGAGAATTTGCTTGACCAGACCCGTAAAGGCCAGCTGACCTTGGCAGGCGAAAGCATCGATGTGCTCTTTGAATCAATTAGTATGATGAAGGAAATGGGTGCCGGTCTATCCGAGGCGGTTGAAACCCATAAGCCTGTAGCAGAACAGAAGTATCTGCCACAATTGTTGGGAAAATTGAAAACTGCTGCAGAAGGGCAAACTCTGGCCGCTTCTCTTGACAGCCCTGAGGGACAGAAAAATGACGAAAAAATAGACGAAATTTTAGCAGCCGTAGACCAAAGCAAACCCGAGGACATGGCTTCTCAGGTGACAGCCAAAGCTGAGACCGTATCGGGTGATGGGAAAATAAAGGTAAGTACCGACCGGCTTGACAATTTGATAAATATGAGCGGCGAATTGGTAATTGCCCAATCAATAATCGCCGGAAAAGTAAACAAAAGTCTCGGTTCCGAACATAGCCTATGCAGTAAAGTTGCTCATCAAGGTAAGATTGTCCGGGAACTGCAGGAATTGTCAATGTCGATGCGGATGGTTCCTATTCATGGAGCGTTCCAGAAAATGGCCAGGCTGGTGCGTGACCTTTCACACAAAGCTGGTAAAAATATCAACTTTGTTACAGTGGGCGAGGAAACAGAACTCGACCGCAGCATAGTTGATAAAATTGTTGACCCTCTCTTGCATATGGTACGGAATTCCATCGATCATGGTATTGAACCGCCAGAAGAACGGGAAAAAGTGGGAAAGAACCCTGTCGGACGGATTGAGCTGCGTGCATTCCACCAGGCTGGAAACGTTGTTATCGAAATCGACGATGATGGCAGGGGACTGAACAAAGAGCGTATTTTGAAAAAGGCGGTCGAAAGCGGCATCATAAAAGACGGCCGGGAATTGAGTGAACAGGAAATATTCGATTTAATTTTTCACGCAGGCTTCTCAACCGTCGATAAAGTGACGGATGTGTCAGGCCGCGGCGTGGGAATGGATGTCGTAAAAAAGGATATTGAATCACTGCGGGGCAAGATCTATACAAATTCTACTCCCGGCAAAGGAACCACTTTCACCGTCCGTATGCCGTTGACACTGGCAATTATTGATGGCCAGATTGTAAAAGTGGGCGATGAACGTTACATCATTCCGATAAACTCAATGCTGCGCAGCTTCAAACCAACGCCCAAGCAACTCTCATCTGTGCAGAACCGTGGCGAAATAGCGATGGTTCGGGGTCAGCTGATTCCAGTGGTTCGCCTGTATAAGTTATTTGGTGTTGTCCCAAAGAGCGAAGATGTTACTGAATCTTTGCTTGTTATAGTCGAAGAAGGCAGCGAAAGATGTTGTCTGCTCGTCGATGAATTGCTCGACCAACAGCAGGTTGTAATAAAGAATCTGGGCAAAGATTTAGGCAAAGTAAAAGGTATCTCAGGCGGGGCGATTATGGGGAACGGGAAAGTCAGTCTGATTCTGGACATACCCGGCATCATAGAATTGGCTCAAAAATAACTATTAATAAGAGTGTCTTTAGGATGGCAGCGCTAACGGTTCAAAGTGTGGTTTTGAGTGAAGAGGATTTTCGTAAAATCAGCGATATCGTTTACAAACATTGTGGAATCAACTTGCACAATGGTAAAAAGGAATTGGTGCGTGCCCGTGTAGCCAAAAGACTTCGTTCGGGAAATTTCAAGACATTTTCGGAATATATAAAGTATGTCCTCGAAGACAAAACAGGGACGGAATTTTCGATACTTATCGATTCTTTAAGTACTAATCTGACGGGTTTTTTGCGTGAACCAGAACATTTTGAGTTTTTGTGTTCCGAATTTTTGCCGCTGCTGGTGGAGCGAAAGAAAAAGAAACGTGACTTTAGAATATGTGCCTGGAGCGCCGGCTGCTCTTCGGGAGAGGAAGCGTATTCGTTGGCAATGACTTTGCTTGAAGCAATGCAAGGCACAGACCGATGGGACGTTAAAGTTCTTGCTAATGATATTTCAACAACTATGCTCGAAACTGCCAAAAAAGGTATCTACGAAAAGGAAAGAGTTGAGCCTATCCCGTCACTACTAAGACAAAAATACATGATACAGCATCGTAAAGGCAACCGAAGAGTATTCGAAGTCAGCAAAATTTTGAGAGATGCTGTAACATTTAAACGCATGAATTTGGTGAAAGATTGGGTGTTCATGGGGCCTTTGGATTTTATTTTCTGCCGTAATGTGATGATATACTTTGATAAACCCACCCAAGCACGCTTGGTAAATCGCTTCTGGCATTTATTAGATTCGGGAGGCATGCTGTTCACCGGCCATTCGGAATCTCTGATTAATATAGACCATAAATTTAACTACCTTCGGCCAACAATGTATGTCAAACCTTAGAGTTTAGGCATGTCAAAAAGAAGAATTTTAGTCGGTGTAGCTGATGCTAAGGTCTCCAACGATCCGAGAGATGTCCTTGTGACTTATTCGCTGGGGTCGTGTATCGGCGTCTGTCTCTATGACCCTGTAATCCACGTTGGCGGTTTGCTGCACTACCAGCTTCCGGACTCAAAGATGGACACAGCGCGGGCGAAAGAAACGCCATTTATGTTCGCTGATAGCGGGATGGAGGTACTGATCGAAAAATTGCTCTCGATGGGAGCAAACAAGAAACGAATGCAGGTAAAAATCGCGGGTGCTGCAACAATGGATACAGGGGCAAAAGGATTCGATATTGGCAAGCGAAATCATCTGGCTATCAGAGGAATCCTGTGGAAAAAAGGCATGTTCATCGATGCCGAGGATGTCGGTGGTACATCACCACGCAGTATATATTTGAGCATCGCTGACGGCAATGTAACGGTCAAAACCGATGGTTTTGAGAAAAATTTGTGATAAACGCACTTTTAAATTGTCCTTTAAAAATTTAGAGCTTTTTGGGGGAAGAATTGGATTGCCTGTAACACTTGAAAAAAACATTAAAGTTTTAATAGTTGATGATTCTGCTGTGGCACGCCAGATCCTCACCCGGAATTTGAACCAACATCCCGGCATAGAAGTAATCGGCACCGCACTTGATACTTATATAGCACACGACAAAATCATCGCATTGAAACCCGATGTCCTTACGCTTGACGTCGGAATGTCACGAATCGACAGTATAACATTTCTTCGAAGACTCATGAGATACCATCCAATGCCCGTGATTGTACTTTACTCGCTGAGCCCAGAAGGCAAAAAAGCTGCTATGGATGCACTTACAGCGGGGGCCATAGAGATTAGCTGCAAACCGGGTCCAGCCTGTAGCATTGGAGAGGCTTGTACCGCCCTTGTTGAGAAAATAAAAGCTGTTTCACAAGCTCGATTAGGCAAACAACCCTTGAGACAGTATGAAATCCGCACTTACCCTAAGCGTCTGCATATGGCTGAAATAACGAACAAAATCTTTGCAATCGGCGCGTCAACAGGTGGGGTACAAGCTTTGTTGACTTTGCTTGCTGCTTTACCCCCTAACGCGCCCGGCACACTGGTGGTGCAGCATATGCCCGCTCATTTTACCGGTTCATTCACAGAGCGATTGAACGATGACTGTGCACTAAGGGTCAAAAAGGCTTGCGACGGCGACGCCGTCATTCCCGGCCAAGTGCTTGTAGCCCCCGGCGGCTTACATATGCTCTTACAACGTTCAGGGGCAGATTACTACGTTACCTTAGAAGATGGGCCTCTTGTCTGCAGACAGAAACCCAGTGTCGAAGTACTCTTCAATTCGGTTGCAAAATATGCTGGCGCTAGTGCCATAGGAGCACTCCTCACGGGTATGGGAAATGATGGTGCCGGCGGGCTGCTAAATATGCGTAAGAGTGGCGCTCATACCATAGCTCAGGATGAGGCCTCTTGTGTTGTTTTCGGTATGCCGAGAGAAGCTATCGAGCGCGGAGCAGCGGAAAAAGTCGTGCCGCTATCAGAGATAGCTCGAACACTGATTGATTTTACGCAGCATTAATTATTTTCGACACTTAATCGTGGCCTTTCACCTGACCCGGTAAGGCATATATAACTTGAATTCTCAGTGACAATCTCCGTCCTGCAATCTGGTTAATAAAGCGGGCTCTTAAAGTGAGATTATCAACCGGACTGAGAGAGCTTCTTTTATGTCCGATAAAAAATGTTGCGCATACTATGCGTTATCAGCAAATCAATTGTTATTTATAGGGGAAAAAATGCCGAAAGTAGTCAGGAAGACTGAATAGGGTCTGATGGGATGGCGAGAAGTAAATCAATTATTATTTATACCTGACAAAAAGCTGATTTCGATTCTTCTAAATAGATTTTTAACAACACGAGTTGTTTATTGGCTGCTTTGGGGTGAAATAGGGATTTTTTTAGGAATTTGATTATGTCTGATGCAACAGAGCAGGTAAATCAGATGAAGCCGGCTCTTGTGGAAAAGGGAGGTAAATACCTTACCTTTGCTCTGGCTCAGGAGGAGTATGGGCTGGAGATATTAAAGGTTCGTGAGATTATCGGCTATATGGATATAACCGCTGTTCCCCAGACGCCTCACTTTGTCAAGGGCGTAATCAATCTTCGTGGCCAGATTATACCTGTAATCGACCTTCGGGCCCAATTTGGAATGGAAGCCGCCGAAGTTACCGACCAGACGTGCATCATTGTCGTGGAAGTTTCCCGGGACGGGTGCAAATACAACTCCGGAATTGTAGTCGACTGTGTCCTGGAAGTGCTTGATATAGCTGGAGAAAATATCGAAGAAACTCCACAATTCGGCGCATCTGTCAATACCCATTATATCCTCGCTATGGGCAAAGTCGGTGAATCTGTGAAGATTCTGCTGGACATCGATAGAGTGGTGGAAGGTGGTGATTTTTCAACTGTTATAGAGAACTGCGGCGCAGCTTCTGTTATGGATGAGCAATAAGAATTTACGTGGAAGAAACTGACAATGAACCAGATAGGAGTTTTCTCTTTGTGTCGCTCAGTTGGTGATTGTCAGGCAGTTAGGTCTTTTGAAATTGCTTGACTAAATGATGCTGAAGCTATTGAAGGGACATGATTATGAGATCACAGTGGACAATAAAAAAGAAACTAATATGGTCATTTTTGGCTATGGCGGTTATAACCGAAGTACTTGGCGTGATTGGTTACTACGGTGTCAATAAGGGAGCGGTTTCCATCAGAAAAATGGGGTCCTTCAGACTTCCCGGTATGCAGTCAATACTGACAATCAGCGAGGGCCAATCCGCGATAGATGCCGCCGAGAAAACCCTTCTGTGCCGTAATATTGACTTGGCTGCACGTAGCCAGGAATACGCAGATATTGAAGGCAACTGGCGGCGTATAGAAAATGCTTGGAAAATCTACCAGTCCCTGCCACACACTGATAAGGAAAATACAGCCTGGAACAAATTCGTTATTGCGTGGAGTGAATGGAAAAAGGACCATGAGGAATACATAAGGCTTAGCAAGGAATATGACAAGAAGGTAGAAGCTCAAGGCAAAGCCGATCAATACTACGATAAAATGGTTACGCAAACATTGGTGGTAAAGGCAGAAAGCTTTAGCAAGGTCGAAAACATCTTGAATGAGATAGTCAAGATTAACTCCGACGCTTGTATAGAGCTTTCACGGCAATCTAAAATTCAGGCCACGTTCTTGAACGTTCTTACTCTTATTTCTTTGGTTGTCGGCGTCATTCTGGCACTTGGATTAGGTTTACTCGTCAGCAAGAGTATCAACAGGACGCTGACCAAGATTGTTTACGCTCTTACAGAGGAGTCTGAGCAGGTTGCTGCTGCATCCGGACAGATTTCTGCCGCTGCGCAGTCGCTTGCTGAAGGCGCTGCCGAGCAGGCTGCCGGGCTACAAGAGGCATCCAGCAGTCTCGAAGAGATGGCTTGTATGACCAGACAAAACGCTGATAATGCCCAGCAGACTAACACCCTTGCCGCCACGGCAAGTAAGGCCGCGGCTAACGGTACTGAGGCTATGGCCAGAATGAATGAGGCAATTCAGGAGATATGTAAAAGCTCCGGTGAGACAGCAAAGATTATCAAGGTCATCGATGAGATAGCATTCCAGACAAACCTGCTTGCTCTTAATGCAGCTGTCGAAGCGGCAAGAGCCGGCGAAGCAGGTAAGGGCTTTGCCGTTGTGGCTGAAGAGGTCCGCAACCTTGCCATGCGTTCTGCCGAAGCTGCAAAGAATACGGCTAATATGATTGAAGAGTCGGTTAAGAACGCTGAGAACGGTGTTAATATTGCCGATGAGGTGAGCAAGATTCTGGATGAAATAGTACAAGGTATCACTAAGACCACGGACCTTGTCAACGAGATTGCTGCTGCTTCACAGGAACAGGCCCAGGGTATCGGCCAAGCAAATGTTGCGGTGGCCCAGATAGACAACATCACTCAGCGGAACGCTGCGTTTGCCGAAGAATCTGCAAGTGCATCTGAGGAATTAGGCACTCAGGCTGAATCGATGAAGGAGATAGTTGACTCGCTGGTGGTTCTGGTCGGCGGCAATGTCGCTACAGGAAAAAAAGCCAGCAAAAAAGGTTCCTTTGAAGCTGAGAAGGAAACTGCTGAGATGGACCATAAATTGTCGGATAAGCACCATGAATTAAGCGAGTCTGACCATGTCTTTGATGACATAGCCGGCGATGATACCAATGCAAAAGAGCCTAAAGAAACAGCTGTGAAGGTCGCATCTGAAAAAGCTATTCCAATGCATGACCACCACAGCAGCGGCGATGATTCGCAAGAATTCAACCGCTAATGACTTATAATCCAATTTGCTATTCTAAGCTGCTGTTATAAAGTTTTTAGACAATGGCCAAAATCATTCCTGGGAAACCAGAAATCCGTTTGTTGAGCTATTAGGGCGATAATTTTGTTGTCCAAGAACTTACTACAGGCGGTCTGAGCTGGTTATTTACACCCCGAAAATAATGCGTTAAGGATAAAGTTTAGCAGGGAAAAGGGACTCCGGTAGCATAGGCCTCGGAAATTCTGACCTTCTTTTGCTTTTTGAACATACACTATTGACAGTTACCAGCCGATTTCTTGCCCGTTGCTCATATTGACCCATACCTCATTGCGTCTATCTGTTGTTATGAGTGAGTGTCTGTTGCAATTTTTTTCTTGAAGAAAGGCCGGCTAATATGGTATAAATAGGGTGAGTGAGAACTATAGATTATGGTTCTGCAACTGGTTAAATTCTCGCCGTTTTTTGATTAAGGAGGAAATAATATGCGAGGCACAGGGATGTGGGGAAACTTTCTGCTTCAGGCTGAAGGTTTTTGCATTTTAATCAACGGCTCATATTCATTCTTCGTAGTATTCTTACTACAAAGGATGACTCGGTTATTTTGTTTGAAGGATGATTATTATGTGTAAAAAAATGGTTTATCTATTTTCTTTTGTGTTAGTGCTGAGCTTAGTCGGTAATGTCGACGGCCAGATCGCCACCAACCCGACCCCGGCTGATGGTGCCCTTCATGAGGCTACGTGGGTGGGTCTGAACTGGTCTCCGGGAATTTCTGCGGTCTCGCATGATGTGTACTTCGGCGAGAATTTTGCAGATGTGAATGTCGGTACCGCTGAGGCGTTCCGGGGCAACCAGGCCGAAACGAATCTTATCATCGGTATGCCGGGATTTCTCTATCCCACTGGTCTTGTTCCGGACACGACTTACTACTGGCGAGTCGATGAGGTTGAGGCCGACGGTACTACGATACACAAGGGCGATGTCTGGAGCTTTTCGGTTGCGCCGGCCACGGCGTATGAACCCAGCCCGCATGACGGCGCCGAATTTGTGGACTTGGTGGATGTGACCTTTAGCTGGACGCCGGGCATGAAAGCAAAACTGCACCATGTGTACTTTGGCGATAACTTCGCCGATGTGAACGATGGCACCGGCGGCACGTACAAAGGCCCCAAGGCAGGTCCAACCTTTAATCCCGGGACACTTGCAAGAGATACGGCCTACTACTGGCGGGTCGATGAGTTCGATGGCCTGGCCACGCATAAAGGCGATGTCTGGCGTTTCAGAACGGTCCCGCCCATTACCGATCCTAATCTTATATGCTGGTGGATGCTTGATGAAGGTACGGGCGTAACTGCGTTTGACTGGTCCGGCCATGGCCACAACGGCACTTTCAATAATGACCCAGAGTGGGTGGATGGCTATGACGGCTATGCGCTGCACCTCGACGGTGATTTTGACTCTGACGCTGTTGTGTACTCCTTTGGTGCCCCAGAACCCTGGCCTGCCGGTACTGTGGCGTTGTGGGTCAAAGCGGACACCGTGGGACAAGACCAGTACAGCAGTGCCTTTAGCAGCCATTTGCCCAATACTTCCGGTTTTCAGATTGATGTAGATGGGCTGGACCCCGGTAGTTACCGATACAATAATGGGGGTAGCCAGGAAATTGGTCCCGTTACAACCGGCTGGGTCCATCTTGCAGCAGCCTGGGATGGTACATCTATGAACTTCTACTACAATGGCAATTCGGCTGGGAACCTAACTGTTGCTGCCGTCGATACGACGTTTAACCAATTTGCCATAGGTAGAAACAGAAACGCAGCTAACTGGTTAGCCGGTATCATTGATGATTTTCGCGCCTACAACAAGACGCTGACGCCGGATGAGATTAAGCTGGTTATGAAGGTTCATCCGCTGCGTGCCCGGGGACCAAGCCCGGCTCATGGGTCGGTATCGGACATCAACAAGGCGAAGTTTCTCAGCTGGTCTCCGGGAGATAATGCGGCTGGGCATGATGTCTACTTCGGCAATGATAAGAATGCTGTTACTGATGCCAACACGTCCGACACGTCGGGTCTATATCGAGGCCGTCAGACTGCTACCAGCTATACTGTCCCCGAAGCCCTTGAATGGAACAGTGGGCCTTACTACTGGCGAATCGATGAGTATAATACCGACGGAACTATCAGCACAGGCAGCATCTGGAGCTTTACGGTAGCAGATTATCTTATCGTGGACGATTTTGAGGCCTACAACGACCTTGACCCCACTGACCCGGCGAGCAACAGGATATTCAAGGTGTGGATTGACGGGTACGACCAGCCGACAAACGGCTCTATCGTTGGTTATGATGAAGCTCCTTTCTGCGAGCGGACTATCGTTCACAGCGGT
>CAYGBH010000046.1:0-15569 GCA_964348055.1 uncultured Pirellulales bacterium | reverse complement strand
CACAAGCAAAAACCAAACAGGCGGCACTGTGAGAATATGGTCGCATCGTTCAGTTAGTCCTTAAGCTGCCAGAGTGATTCACCGCTATGCTTAGAATGAGAGACCGAGCGGATATTTGTCCTGTCTCCAGCCCCACTCGGCTGCGCTTGGGGGCTATATTTGTCCTTGAGCATTTCCTTCTTCTGGTAACACTGCTCTGCGAAAACTGCAATCTCCGAATCAAGATTTGCGCTCGGTGAATCACCGAAAAAAGCGTGAATTATTGGAAAAACCAAATCCGGTTTTGTCTTTCTTAACTCTTTCGCCATCGCCTCTATTTTTGCCGTTGCAACCCCCTCCTGCATACAGGTGAAAGGACCCACATGAAATATCCCCGAAATATACGCATCGCCTCTCGGCTCAGTTAAATCGTGCATAAAATGATAGGCTATGCCCGTGCTTAATGGAGATTCCCCTTCAATATTGCCGTGACATTCATGATTGGCTTCCAAAGTCTCTATCATATCAATCGGCTTTGGGAGAACGTGCCTGCCGTAAAGGACTTCGTGGAACGGTTCAGCTATTTTTTCCTCAACATAAGACATGTATCTTCCTTTAATAAAAGACCTGGCAAATTTTCCGGCGGCCACCACCACTCTACTCAAATTGAGCTCCTTAGCTCTCAATCTTACGTCTCTTTTGGAATTTCTTTTATTCATTTTATTTACATAATCCAGCCAGTCCGATACAGGGTCTCTTACAATCTCCAGGCCCTTCTCTTCCAATTGCCGAACCACAAAATTCGTATAAGGGTCATGCTGCCTCATATATATTTCCCCTATGTACAGAACAAGAGGAAATCGCTCATGGTCTCGCAGATTACTGGCTTTGAACAGAGAGACTGTTCCTTTCCCCCACTCTATCAGCTCCGACGTTTCAGCTCCGTTTTCAACGATATTTTCTAAAACATTTAGCCTTTCTTGCTTCAGTTTTTCCATCAGCCTTTTATCCTGGGCGTACGGATGGAATCTACGAAATATATCTTCCAACAAATCTGACGATTTTATCCCCTTAAACAACATTCGTTGCATCCTCATTTTGTCTGATAAACCCAGCTTTCTTGGAAAAGGTATGTCAAGATAGTCAGTTTCAGATGAAGGACCCGCTACCGGGATCTTTTCTAAACCTTCCCGGTCCATAAATTCTCTCACCACCTCCGTATATTTTCCAAATCTACAAGGGCCGCTTGTTGTCGGAAGCATGACAAGATAGTTATTTTCGACATATTCTTTACCTTGTCGTTCAATTTCCTCCTGCAGGAAACCAAGGGCATCACCGACAACGCCTTTAAGTGGATGGCAGACTTCCGTATAAATATGCTTCCGAGCTATTTCATAGCCTCTCTGAGTGTTGGTCGGCAATACCTTACTGTCTACTCCGAAAAATCTCAGCCCTGCGGCCCCAATGAAACTCGCATCTCCCATATAAGGAATCAGCCAGGTTCTTTCTTCGCTACGATCATGTGTGCGCCTCTTCAGTTTTTCAATTCTTAGCTTCTCTCGCTTGATCTGATTTACAACTCTCTCGTGGGCCTCTGTTCGTGTTACAAACGGAGCATTGTTAGTCTGAGCATCCGTCAACAAAACAAGAACAGGTTTATTGGCCGCCTGTTGGATTTTCTCCTCCTGGTAAATCTTCAAGCTGTCCGGCCCACAGGCAAAATTCATCATTCTTATAGCAAACAGGTTGGGGTGATTTGCTATGAATAAATTAGCTTTCAGAATCTTGACGCTCTGGACCCAAAATTCATTCTCCACTATATCGTCAAGGGCGATATCTTTGAATCTATGTTCTAAGAACAGTTGAGGTATATAATTTAAGCCCCTGGTCTGAGAAAACATAGCTCCTGAGCTTGAGCTGGCCTCGGGATCGAGCAATACGTAGTCTCTGCCGACGCCAACGTATGCTTTTTCATTATTCTGCTCAATTCTCTTTAGGAATTTATCTCCCTCTGCATAGAGTTCGTCTATGAACTTGTGTTCCATGGCATCGGCATATTTAATAGCGCTTCTTATCTGTTTGTCCGTGAAGCTGAATCTTAACCTGTCAAATTCCTTTCTCAATGCCTCAACAAGGAGTTCGGTATCTCCAAAGTGCAAAATTGGATTTATTTGCTTGCTCTTATCAAGAGAAAGAACGTCGTTCAAAATGTAACCTTCTGATTCCGTATAAATACAGTATTTCAGGTCCGGCGGTGTTTGTCTTCTTTGTTCAATAAAGCTCGGATTAAACAAGTATTCTATATTTGGATTTTCATTTAATACCGCCGCATGTCCCGTTGCCAACTTTCTGGCTATACAGAACTCCGTTCTTGAGTTGTCAACTCCTATTTTTGCAATCTCCTTATCGGTTCTTGGCGATACTACCGGATAAAACCCAAGTTTTCTGAACAAGGCGGCACTCCAAATCCCTTTTTCTCCAAGTGTCGCGGTGCTTCTCTTAATTCCTACCGTCGGTAATGTTTTCACATTTAACTTTGCAGAAGAGATTTCTTGCAGCAAAGCGCCTTGTTTTCTGAAATATTTTTCATATATCTCGTGGTATTTTTCCACATAGTTCGTCCTCGGCTTGCTAGTTGTCTCAGAGTTTCCTCTTGGACAGAAGCCACCCGTAATTATTTCGTCATCTTCAATTGAAAATACTTCGAGTTGACAATCTCTTTTGCCGCAGGATTTTTCCTGGAATAACTCTTTACAGGACACCCTGCGCTTTTCAAACGGCATATCGACTAAATCCCAGCCTCTAAATGCCGATTCGTAGCTCTGGCCTTGTCCCTCCAATTGTCTTATATTTTCGATGATGTCCAGGGCCTGGCCCCAAGCTCCGAACATTTCCCTGTGAGGATAGGCCTCTATTTTTTTATCTGTTACCTGCGCCAGTGCGGCAAGAAAGGCTTTACCCAAGGGAGGTCCTCCCTGGGCAGAGCATTTTTCTCCAACGTGCCCAGAGCCGCCGACAAACTTATAATAATAACTTGACGCTGTTCCTCTTACTATCGCAGCAGCTATTTCGTCCTTGCTGAAACCTTCCGCGATAAGCCTGTTTTCATCCATCTCCATAAAGACCCCGCAAGTTGAGTCAATTATTGGAACCCTCGGCGCCCGCAGCGCAGCTTTCTGCAAGGAATTCTCCACGTTCAAATTTATAACATCAGCCATATTCTCGAGCGTCTGGCCAGAACCCGCCTGGCAGCTATAATTCATTTTCGCTTCTTTGACCGTTCCGTCCTTGGCAAAGCTGGTAAACTTCATGTCTTGGCCCCCTATCTCAAAAATAGTATCAATGTCAGAGTTGTAATGTATCACGCCAAGAGCATGACAGGTAATTTCGTCCGTTATTCTATCTGTGATTACCGTTCGGCCTTTTCTCAATTCCTCTGTTTTTTTCTTGCTGACCAAAATCTTCTCATACAATTTTCTCGCAGAACCAGTAGCACCAACTCCTTTAACTACTACTTTATCCTTGTGTCTGCTCAGGTACTTTACAACGCGTTTTAATGATTCTTCCGGCTGACCATGAGTTTTAATATAAAGTTTATCGAGAAGCTTGCCTGTTCTTAACTCAACCAAGACCCCCTTTGTTGTCGTACTGCCTCCGTCTATCCCCAATACTACTTCTATTCTTTTTGGTATTTTTCCTTCTAATTTTTCATTCTTCTCATTCAATCTTCCGAGGCATTCCGAAAGAGCAGGGGCAAACTGCCTTTTTTCCCTGCTATAAGCTGCAACTTTATCCAGCTGTTCAAGATTAAAAACAAAGCTGTTGTTGTCTTCTATTCCTTTCAGAGCCGCGCCTACGGCGGCTATGTTATGATAGTGCTCCGGCCTTTCTACCGAAATTCCGAGCAAATCCTCCAGGTTCTTTCTTATGAGGTCATTACTCAGAACGCCTCCAGTTGCTATAGCCCCATCAGAATCACCGGTGGCCTTTAGCTCTCTCGCCCCAAGAACATCAATCTTATAATTTCTTGCAATCGTCTTAAAAAGTCCTGCTAAGTTATCTTCTCTCTTGGCACCTTCATTTTGCTTATGAATTAAATCAGATTGAATAACAACGCCACATCTTGCCAGAAATTCGCTTGGTTCTTCTGATTTTGCCGCTTCTCTTTCGGCGCCAGCAAACATCTCCTCCAGCCTCGCTTGTAACTTCCTCCTGTTTCTTATCGTAATGCCTACCCGTTCGTTTTCATTCTGTGCCAGCGTAGCATCTTCCAATTCGGGACAGCCAATCTCCCCTTCAAAAAGTCTTCTACATTGCTTTTCTATCAACGTACCAGAACCGCCGCCGCATTTTGTCCCTGTTTTCCATTCCTGAATAATCGTTTTGCCATTTATCTTTTTTAAGCTGAAAAAGTATGAGTCCTTCGCCCCCATGTGAAAGATATAATGTGCCTGCGTGCATAATATTTCTGCCCCCTTAGGAATCGCTACGCTATCGTATACATAAGTAACGTCCTTCATAAGTTTGGGGAAAGACCCTGCTCCACTTCCCGTAAACGCCGTGTTTTTTATTTTATCTGTGTCTAACTTGCTTGTTATGTCCCACCATGCTTCTTTTATTGCTACGATAGGGTTAGCAAAGTGCATTATAGAGTTCGGGGAGTATATTACCTCTTGGGCCTCATTAAGAACCGCATAATGTAAAAAACTACTTCCAACATCAAAACCAACAAATAGCCTTGCCCTGGAATTACTCATTTTTCCCCTTTTTAATCTATCCATAGTATCCTAACCACACTTCACTTAGTAATATAGCCACTGTGTTAGTTTGCGCACCAAGGTAATTCATAAGATACTTTACAAAGATTTATCCTACACCGGTTCTGTATCCTACCAAACCTGATCTATAGTGGAGGTTAATTGCTATTGTAATAATAAACAGCCCGTTAGTAAACGTGTTGAATGTTATAAAAATTCACACCTTGATTGAAAGAAACAGTTCCGTGTGTTACTTTTGCTGAGAAAAAGCACATATGTTTTAACAGATATCCCACTAAACTTTCAGCTATTACCACATATTTAACTCACTTCAAAACATAGTTTTATAAATTATGACTGTTGAAAATATAACAATTTAACTGATCAAATGATTACTAATAATACATTATTTACAAATTATTATTAATCATATTCTTTATTTATCATATTTTACAAACAGCGTTTTTTTCATTCGTGTTACTTTATTTATAATAAACTGACTTGCTGTTTGCTTTTGCTTTTAGTATCCTGGCGAGCTATGATTTCTAAGTTTTCAGAATCCGGTTCGGTTAGAACATGGTCTTTGCCTATTCGTCAATGTTATGGACTTTTAGCCCCGCGTGCTTATACAATCATTATGTTTGGTGGGTTGTTCTGCACCCTTATAGTAAAATTATTCCACTCGTATCGTTCCGAGTTGCTTAATGAATATCTTAGTTGGGTTTTCGCAGACATATCTTTTTTGTTGGGAATTGAGGTTATCATAGCAATTATTTGCTTTCGATGGCCCTGGGCGTGGGTCGTCCGATCAGCCACCATTATTGCTGCCATCATGTGCACGTGGTCGGTAATGAACGCTGGTTGGTTGATAAGAACAGGAACGCAAATCCTACCAAGGGTTCTTTTGCCTTTGTTCCGGGCGCCAATAAACACATTTTCCATCATTGGTGTTAATCTTGTCAAGATGCCGAAAGCAGCTGCAGCTCTACTTATTCCCAGCGCTATTGCCCTTGCCTTTTTCTTTACCGTTTTAGCAAAACCAAAGCCACCAGCTTACAACCGCAAACACTTTATTATCAGAGTCATTATTTGCATTATCATTGTTTTTGCTGCTGCTGCCGTTCCCCCCGCGATGGTTCACCCCGCGGTAGCAGGGAGCAGTTCACGGCAAATTACCTCCGTGGAACTGCGTTATAATTCCCAATTAAGAGCTGTTATAAGTTTGGTTATATCTGATTACAGACATCCACCAAATCCGAAGCGTCATATACCTTCCTTTGACCAGCTAAAGATTAATCTAAAGTCGCGACAGATTAATCATAATGTTGTGCTCGTTATTCTTGAGGGTATTCAATACCAGTATACGTCGCTTGCCGACAGCGGCAGTAATTTAACACCATATCTTGCAAAATTAAATAAGCAGGGGGTTGAATTTAAAAATGCACGTTCTTCATTAACCCATACAACAAAAACGTTATTTGCTTTCTTGACCGGCCGATTCCCTTCTACCTCTCAAGATATTGCAGAGGCGGTCCCCGCCGGCAAGCCCTATTCCAGTATTGCCACTATTCTTAAGGATAATCTGAATTATCGAACCGCATTTTTTCAATCCGCCAAAGGTGACTTTGAATGTCGGCCCGGGCTGGTCTACAACCTTGGCTTTGATAAATTCTGGGCCAGGGATGATTTGAATGACCCTAACACCTTTCTTGGCTATTTAGCAAGTGATGAGTTCTCAATGTTAAAGCCAATTACTCAATGGATAAAAGCAGAAGATCGCCCTTTTTTCCTAACGGTTCTTTGCTCAGTTGCACACGACCCATATGAAGTACCTAGTTGGTTTGACGAGCCAGCTAAGGAGCCGGTTGAGCGTTATCGACAGGCGATTTTCTACACAGATAAATTCTTAGCAGCGCTGGATGTAGAGCTTGCCAATCTTAATCTTGTGGATAAAACCGTTCTTTGTGTTATTGGCGACCACGGTGAAGCGTTTGGCGAGCACGGCCAGCTCGGCCACGCACTGATAGCTTTTGACGAGGTCCTGCGTATACCCTTTTGTTTACGGGCCCCGTTTTTGGTTGAGCCGGCAGGCAAAGTTGCAGAGCCGGTCAGCTCTGTCGATTTAACGCCAACGTTGCTGGCCCTGTTGGGCTTTGAAACAAAAGCAGTTGGGTTTGACGGGGTTAATGTGCTCGGCCATATTCCAAATGGTCGCAACGTCTATTTTTCCGACTGGATGCAGGAGGGGCCTGCAGGTTTTGTAAAAGGTAATCATAAGTTCATATACAGCCCGGTGGATAAGACGGTCTGTGTCTATGATCTAAGCACCGACCCGCTCGAATTAGAAAGGATAGATCTGCCCGAGCAGCAGGCCCGGAAGGTTGCTGATGAGATTATAATGTGGCGGAAAGACAACATTTTTCGGCTTGACCAGCAGCGAACCGGCAGGAAAATGCTCTTTGACCGCTGGCTTTGTCGCTGGACCAACCGTGTTTCCTCTGCTAAATATGACAAGAAAAAGCCCAAGTAGTTTGTACTTTATGCACTTATGATGTCTATTTTCGTCGTTCATTTGTTTCACAGTCGCGTTGCTTTTTGTAAACATTAGGCGAATCTATGTAACACCCGACGCGTTGCCACAATAAATATGTAAATATGGGTTGATTGGGCACAATTGGCGTTGACAAAAAACAACATGTTGTTAAAATGCGGCAGTTCGCCATTTTCGGGCCTAAAATGGTATATGTAAACGCAACTATTTCGGGTCTAAGAAGTTAGGCACAACTCCAGGCTGCGTGTTGTTTTCATTTCTTATTATTGGCATATTGTTTGCATATAATCTTATTTCGCCCGTTGGGCCATGATATTGGGCGGAACATCCTAATCACTGACAAAGGAGGAGGAGGATGGTGCCGCCCGATTTCAGGAAACACCAAAATCAGCATTGCCGTTACTGAAAAACTGGTAGCGTTGATTTTGTATAACATAGGCAGGGAGCCGTTCCGGAGGAGGGACGGCTCCATTTTTTTTGCGCAAAAAGAGTCCGTTGCTTGTTTTGATACAATTATCATAGGTCCTCCGGTAAATCCTCCTATAACACGAATGTTTTTGCTTAGATTTAGCTACTAAATCTCCACTCTGGCTCGTATAATCAAGGCCGTTATGGAGCGTGCGGTTTACAGAATTATCGATGCTAATTTTAATCGTGCCCGTGAGGCGTGTCGCGTAATCGAAGACTTTTGCCGGTTCGCTTTGGATTCAGAATCGCTTACCAGCCGAGCCAAGCAGCTTAGGCACGAGCTTTCAGCCGCTATCGGCAAGCTCGATGCCGGACGACTCATCTCAAGCAGAGATACGCTCACCGATGTCGGTCTTGGCAAAATGGCTGATAAACATCTTACGCGCGGCGATCTCAGTGATTGTTTTACTGCCGGCTGCAAACGTTTAACTGAGGCGTTACGAGCGCTCGCTGAGATGACCCAGACGCAAGACCGGTCTGTTGCTGAGACGATCGAAAAGCTGCGCTTCTCCGCTTACGAACTTGAGAAAGACATTGTTCTTTTCAGTGAGCCGGCCGGCAAATTCAAACGAGTTAGACTATACGTAATTATTAGCAGCAGCTTACCTGCAGATGTTATTTCTTTAACTCATCGATGCGTAGCCGGCGGCGCCGATTGCATTCAACTTCGGGCAAAAGACGTCGAGGATGACAAACTATTTGCTATCGCTGATGAATTTGTCCAGATATGCAAATCTACTGGCGTTCTGAGCATAATAAATGACAGGGCTGATATCGCGGTTGCCGCCGGCGCCGATGGCGTGCATCTTGGCCAAAATGATTTACCCATCAAGCAAGCCCGCAAGCTTCAGTTGGCACCGTTAATTATCGGTAAGAGTACGCATTCGCTCGAGCAGTTGCGTGATGCCTGTGAACAGCGCCCTACGTACGTGAGCCTGGGCCCTGTTTTTGCCACCGCGACAAAGTCAACTGCTGAGCCCGTCGGCCTGGACTATGTCAGTCAGGCGACAGAGAAGCTCACCGGTACCGGTATCGCTAATGTGGCTATCGGGGGTATAACGCTGGATAATGTCGAAGATGTTTTGAACGCCGGTGCCGCAAGCGTTGCAGTTTGTTCTACGGTAACTGAAGCCGCCGACCCGACAGCGGCCTGTCGCTCGCTGAAAGAGAAAATTGCCGCTTTAGAAAAGGATGGGTAGAGCAGATGATTAAGCCAGGACGGATGAAATATATTGTTGCCGGATTGGTTTTGTTAATGGCCTTGAAGTGTCAGTCGCAGTCTTTATGGGAGATGGCAAACGAAAAAAGGGAGCTTTTGAGGATTTCCACGCTCTTAACGGCACAGAACGTGCGTGACTATTTGTCTAAAGAGAAAGGCATAAATGAATCAATCGAATGGTGTAAAAAGACTGGCGTTACACATGTCTTTTTAGAGTCTTTTAGAGGGGGATATACCGTTGGTAGAAAAACCTTGGGGCATGCCAAGTCAAGATTCGAGAAAGAGGGATTTGAGGTTTCTGGTTGTATTACGACTACGAGAGTTGGCAAAATATCAACAGGCTGGGGAAATGTCGGCTGTTACACAGACAGGAAGACATGTGAGAATCTGCAAAAGATTTTCGAGTATGCAGCCTCTATATTCGATGAGATTATGATTGATGACTTCCTTTTTACCAATTGTGAATGTGATGAATGTCAAGTGGGCCGCGGGGGAAAATCCTGGCCTGATTATCGTTGTCCTCTTATGATAAAGGTCAGCACAGAACGCATTTTGAAACCGGTAAAAGCTGTGAATCCAGCCGCAAAAATCATAATCAAGTATCCGCAGTGGTATGATAACTTCCACAATCGCGGGTATGAGGTTTTGCAGCAAACAGCCGATTACGATAAAATCTGGGTCGGCACTGAAACGCGAGATTATGATGATAAGCGCTGGGGAGGCAAAGTTCAGTACGAAGCCTACTATATAATGCGCTGGCTCGGCGGGATAGGCGGCTTGAAGACGGGCGGAGGCTGGTTCGATCCTCTCGGCACAACAGAAGATACCTACGTAGAGCAGGCCCGCCAGACGGTTCTGGCAGATGCTAAGGAGATGTTGCTGTTTTGTTACGGGGCACTTATGCGCAATACCGGCCCGGCAAACGTCAGGAAATTACGCGCCGAGATTCCCGGATTGTTCGAGTTGGCCGGTTTGGTGAGAAACAAACCTATCAAGGGTATTCACGCCCCAAAGCCGCCGAATAGTGATGCTTACGATGAGCAATACGTGTTCGATTTCGTTGGGATGTTAGGACTGCCCCTTGTGCCAGTTGCTGAAATTAGCACTGATGCTGAGGCTGCGTTTTTCTCTGTGCATGCGCTAAAAGAGCCGGACCTATCCAGCAAACTCGAAAAAATGCTTGATGCAGGAAAGCCCTTGCTGATAACGGATGGGCTGGCCGAACGGTTAAGCAATATTAATACCGATGCTGAGAATTTGACAGTCTTAAAAGTCAACGGAAATCCCCGGAGCTTGCTTAAGTTAAGCCGAAGGCAGCTCAATCCTATCCGCAATAGATTGTTGGCGCCATTTGGAATAAGATTTGATGCTCCTAACAAAGTGGCTTTGTACTTAATCGGCGAGCAATGTCTGGTCGTTGAAAATTTCAACGATGAGCCGGTAGATATTTCTCTTGAATTCTCTAAACCCGTCAAGGCACGAAAGACATTAGTTTTGCCGCCTGAGAGAGATGTCGAGCTTTCCTGGAGCCGGGGGAAGCTAAAATTTACTAAGATAACACCGCGAACCTTGGTAGCGGTTGAATATTAACCGGTACGGTAAGAGCAGGGGATTAGGTATGACTGTAATATACAAGAACGGATGCTTGCGGATACTGTTATTTGTGATTGTTGCTCTGGCGACGGCATTGCGGGCCGGATCACAGTTGGAAGCCGACACGTTGGGTGAGCGAGCCGGTCGGGAGCCGAGTACAGTGCCCCGGAGGGTTATGACGTTCTATTACCCTTGGTATGGCACGCCTGACGGGCCGGGCGGTGCCGGCAGGACGGTGCACTGGCGCCGCATAGATGCTGCCAACAAAGACATCGAGGCCAGTACCAACTATCCGGTACTTGGCGCCTACGATTCGCACGACCCGAAGCTGCTCGACCAGCACTGCCGATGGGCTGAGAGTGCCCGAATAGATACGTTTATCGTAAGCTGGTGGGGCCACGATAGTTACTCGGACCGGGCTATGGACAAGATTCTTGCAAGCTGCTTGCGTCACGGACTGCGCGCGTGCATCTATTACGAGAGGGTGCCAGAGCCCCAAACGCCGCAGACAGCGGCAGATGATATTATCAAGGTTCTGAATAAATACGGCAAACATCCCGCTCATCTTAAAGTCGACGGAAAGCCCGTGGTATTTGTGTATGGCCGTGCTCTGCGGCAACTTGGGCTGAAGGGCTGGCAAAATGCTATCGAAATCATCAACAAAAAGCACAAAGAAGGCGTTGTGCCAATTGGTGACCAGTTTAGCAATGGTGCAGCCCGTGTTTTTGATGGCATTCACACTTACAACACCGCCGGTTCGCTCAAAGGTATGAATCCCGCCGAGGTGCGCAAGTGGGCCTCTGGGAAGTATCAATCATGGGTGAAACTGGCCGACCAGGCTGACAAAATCAGTACCCTGACGGTGATTCCCGGCTACGATGACACAAAAATCCGTAAACCCGGCCTTGCGGTGGACCGCTACGACACCGAGCTTTATCGTGTTCAATGGGAGGAGGCCATTAAAGCCGACCCGGACTGGATACTGATTACCAGCTTCAATGAGTGGCACGAGGGAAGTGAGATCGAACCATCGTTAGAATACCAGCAGCGGTATCTTGACCTCACTGCCGCGTACGCCGGAGACTTCAAGGCCAAAAAGCACCCCCGACGCTGATATTGCTGAATTATCCACGAACCGCACAATTTTTCACGAGGCGATTGCAAATTTTGGGAAATTTGGGCATACTGTTTGCTTACAGGCGGTCAAATGGAAATGACTTTTAGGAGTGATTTTGTCCGGGATTGTAAATCGTTTATTTAAGGTGAGTTACGAGAAAAATAGTGGTTTTTAAGGCCGGTCCGAGAGGCGCCGGCAGAAAATGCGATTTATTTTTCGCTGATATTTTCGGCATCGCTGAAAGCCAGCTCAAAGGGTGGATTTTGAGTTATCAACAGGTTATCCACAACGCTAAGCTGCTCACAGAGTCACACTTTCCGGCCATCGCCACGCCAACATAATGTGCTAAAAAAGATGTTGTGGTTATATAAGTATCTGTAAAAACAGGTTATAAAAAAAAGTAGCTGGCCGAGATAGTTGGTTTAAGGACCAGACGATGAAGAATCCTTTTATTATTATTGGTGAATCAATCCATGCTTCAATTCCAAAGACCGGCGGGATTATGAAGCAGCTCAGCGAGCTTGGTCCTGATGCCTATTCTACACCGAGTGAGCCGCTGAATAACATCAGGGCCTTAATTGAATCACAGGCCGGCGAAGGTGCCGATTATATAGCAGTCAACCTCGATGCCTTTGGTGAGGATGACCCGCAGGTCGCTGTTGATATGATGGTCGAATACACCAAGCTCGTTCGGCAGTGGGGCGGCGGTGTGCCGGTTTGCATCGACAGCAGTAACGATGATGTTTTGATAGCAGGATTAAAGGAGTGGTATAGTACCGGCGCGCAGGTCAAACCCCCGCTCATAAACTCTGTCAAAGTCTATACGATGGATAAAATATTGCCCCTGAAAAAGGATTTCGACTATTCTTTCGTAGGGCTTTTAGTTGGCGAGAAGGCGTCTACTGGGCCGGGCAGTTCACACTCGGTCGATGAGCTATATTCCTTGGCGCGGCAGATTTTTGAAAAGGCGGTCGGTGAGTACGGCTTTGAGCCCGGCGAGATATTCTTTGACTCGACCGTATTTCCGCTGGCGATAGATATGCCGATGGAGCCGAATGTGCCGGGTTATACCTATCGGGCATTCGAGACAATAAGGAGGATAAAAAGCGACCCGGAAATGAAAGGAGTGCACTGCTCGCTTGGGGTGAGCAACTGCGCTCGGGATTTGCCAGGCAGAAGGGTCGGCGTCTGCAGGGCCTATGTCGCAAAAGCTATGGAGTACGGCCTTGATGCGGCCATTGTCAACGTTGCGCACCATTATGGCCTTGTTGAGCCAGCTGCGGAATTGTTGGAGCTGGTCGATGCCTACGCGAAGATGGACGGCTCGGCGCAAAGTCTGAACAAAGCCATGGAGCTGATGGGCAAGTTCTGCCGGGACAGCAGAGAGAGAACGGAAAAATGAAAAAGATTCGATTATTAAGAAATCATGTTTTTGCAACTGCGATTGTTGCTTCGTCCATACTTGTAGCGGGCTGCCGAATGCCTGAATCGCGTCAGTTGCAGGCTGTTGCGTTCACCGATGTTGTTATAGCCGATGAGTTCTGGGCGCCACGGCTCTGGACTAACCGCCAAGTAACGATTTCTTACGATTTCAAGAAGTGCGAGGAAACCGGCCGAATCGACAACTTCGCAAAGGCGGCCGGCCTGATGGAAGGAGAGTTTGAAGGCATCTTCTTTAATGATTCGGATGTCTATAAGGTGATAGAAGGAGCTGCCTATTCGTTGAAAAGTCACCCCGACCCGCAGCTTGGAAGATACGTAGACGGCGTGATTGAGAAAATTGCAGCGGCCCAGTGGGAGGACGGTTATCTTTACACCTTCTATTCTCTGCCCCGGCGGCAACCGGAAAAACGCTGGACTGACGTTCGCCGAAAGCATGAGCTTTACTGTGCGGGCCACTTCTTCGAAGCTGCTGTCGCCTACTACCAGGCCACCGGAAAAAGAAAAATTCTCGATGTGGCAATCAGGCTTGCCGATTACATCGACTCGGTTTTCGGTCCCGACAAAAAACACGATGTGCCGGGCCACGAGGAAATAGAGATAGGCCTGGTGAAGTTATATCGTGTAACCGGCGACGAGAAATACCTCAAGCTTGCCAAGTTCTTCCTCGATGAGCGCGGCCGGGCCGAGCGGCGTGAGCTTTACGGCCAGTATTGCCAGGACCATAAGCCAGTGGTTGAGCAGGACGCCGCGGTCGGCCACGCCGTCCGCGCAGGGTATTTATATTCCGGCATGGCAGATGTAGCGGCACTGACCGGTGATGCTGGTTACGTCGAAGCGCTAAACCGGATATGGGAGGATGTCGTCTCCAGGAAGCTGTATATCACCGGCGGCGTCGGGGCCCGGCGCGGCGGTGAATCCTTCGGCGAAGATTACGAGTTACCTAACAAGACGGCCTATTGTGAGACCTGCGCCGCTATCGCCAACGCTATGTGGAACCATCGCATGTTCTTAATGCATGAGGATGCGAAGTACATCGACGTACTGGAAAGAATTATCTACAACGGGTTTCTTTCGGGTATTTCCCTGGGCGGCGATGAGTTCTTCTACCCGAACCCATTGGCCAGTGACGGCGACTATCAGCGCAGCCCCTGGTTCAATTGTGCCTGCTGTCCCACAAACATTGTCCGCTTTCTGCCGTCGCTTCCGGGATATGCCTATGCGCAGAAGGCTAACATCCTGTTTGTAAACCTTTTCATCGGCGGCAGCGCTACAATCAAGATGGATAACAGTACCGTGCGCCTCAAGCAGGAGACAAGCTACCCCTGGGATGGAGAGGTGAAAATCACAGTTGATCCCGAACGTTCGAGAGAGTTCGCCATTTATATTCGCATTCCCGGCTGGGCCCGGAACAGACCCGTGCCGAGCGACCTGTATCGTTATCTGAGCAATAACAACGAAAAGGTAACGCTGAAGGTCAACAACAGGCCGTTTGGTCTGGATATGGACAAGGGCTTTGCCTGCATTCGTCGTAAGTGGAAGAAAGACGACACGATAGAGCTGAATTTACCGATGCCGATACGCCGAGTAGTTTCGCATCAGAAGGTTAAGGACAACGCGGGGCGCACAGCCGTCCAGCGCGGGCCTGTCGTGTACTGTTTTGAGGGAGTTGACAATCCGCAAGGCGTAGCAAATTTGGTTCTTCCGCCGGAGGCAAAATTGCACCCCGAATCCCGCGGTGATTTGTTGGGCGGTATCGTAACAATCAAGGGCCAAGGGAAGCTTAAACAATCCCAAACAGAAGGAAAAACGTTATTGAAGAATATCGAGGCCGTTGCAATTCCATATTACGCCTGGGCGCACCGCGGCAAAAGCGAGATGGCAGTGTGGCTGCCTCAAACCAAAAACTAAAAACCAAAAACGTAAAACCGAGGAGCCCGGATTTTGCTCTTGACGGCGTAACGGGCCTTTGTTAAAAGTGGGGTCGATTTGTCAGGTCAAAAGTAACTTAATTGAAGGGAGTTAAACTATGGCAAAAAAAGAGGAAATCCCGGAACCTGCAGAAAATGCCGGCGGCGAGCAAACAGAGCAGCCAGCAAGCACGGAACAGCCGGTAGCTGTTCCAGAGACTCCGGAGAGCAAAGAAGGCAATAAAGATGCCTGTATGTGGGCAATGATCTGCCATCTGGCGGGGCTTGCCGCGATAGTAATCCCTGTCATTGGCAACATTGTCGCGCCGTTAATTATCTGGCAGATAAAGAAAGATGACTTCCCATTCGTGGACGAGCAGGGCAAAGAGGCGGTGAACTTCCAGATTTCGATGTCAATCTATGGACTGATATGTATTCCCCTGTTCTTTATCTGTGTCGGCCCGTTTTTACTGGCGGCTGTTGGCGTTGTTGACTTGGTTTTTTTGCTGATTGCGGCGGTTAAGGCCAACAATGG